>DMPJ01000506.1:0-9026 GCA_003456035.1 Planktothrix sp. UBA8402 | reverse complement strand
TCAAACCTAACACTTTTTGACAGGGTATTCTTGAGCCAGCTTCATATTTTTACCAAAGATTAATATTTCTACCGCTTTTATTAAAGTAACTGTAAAGGTGGTATTCAGACTTTACAATTCATCTTTACAAAAGCCCTACTTTTTTAAAGGTGGATCGGCTCTGGCTTTACAAAAGCCCTACTTTTGCAAAGCACTTAAATTTATAACATAAATTTTTCTTAACTTCCTTAATACAAACTTAATATAAAATTTAAGCACTTAGATTACTATAGCAAACTATATCGCAATGATATTAAACAACAGTTAGGTAGTTCCTTGCCTTTGAAATCTAATCTTTGGTTTGTTTGCTGGCTATTTTGTAACGAAACCGAGGGGATGAATCGAGTATTTAGTACAGTAGCGGGAGAAAAATTTAAAGTTGAACAGAAAAAAATCTTTACTAGCCTTGAATTTCAACCAATTAAGGTGTTTAAGGTCACTCCGGCTGTGAATCCAAAATATCCCCCAACCAGGGGTAAAATTCCCTGATAGTATGATCAATGCTTACTGATTGGATTTTTTACCTTGATGGGAATTAAGTCCAGGAGATCAATGTTCACCAAAACACTTGATATAATTTGTTTTCTAAGTTATTTTATAACCAGCAATTAGCAATGGACTAGCGATAGGACACTTTACCCGCCTTTTTTATCTCTACTGCAATTAATTTTTTACCACAGATTTTCTAATAGAACTATTCTCTTTTACAATAACAAAAAGGATTAACATGGANNCATATTTTCTCATAAAACTATTCTCTTTTAAAAACTAAAAGATTAACATGGATATTTCACAACCGTCAGTTTTAAAATCGCCAGAACCCCCAAAATATTATGGGAATTTGGTTTTTGGTTCTCACCCCTTCGCTATTTCTATTGTTGTACCTATCTATAATGAAGTAGAAAGTATACCGCGATTGATCGAAGCAATTGATACCAATATGGCTTGTTTAAGTTTAAGTTATGAATTGATCTGTGTTGATGATGGGTCAATAGATGGGTCTACGGAACTACTCAAACAGCAAGCAGAAATTAATCCTCATCTTAAAGCCATAGTCCTCCGGCGCAATTATGGTCAGACCGCAGCGATGGCGGCGGGGTTTAAGTATTCCCAGGGTCAGGTAATTATTACCATTGACGGTGATTTACAAAATGATCCCCAGGATATTTATATCCTCCTGAGCGAGTTGGGTAAGGGTTATGATGTCGTCAGTGGTTGGCGGAAAAACCGACAAGACGCTAAAATTAGCCGATTGCTTCCCTCCCGCATTGCTAACTGGCTGATTAGTAAAATGACTGGGGTAAAATTACATGACTATGGCTGTTCTCTTAAAGCCTACCGTAGTGAATTAATCGCGGATATGAAACTCTATGGAGAATTACACCGATTTTTACCCGCTTTAGCGTTTATTGAGGGGGCGAGAATTACGGAAATTCCGGTTAACCATCATGCTCGTCGTTTCGGTCAAAGTAAATATGGTTTAGATCGTACCTTCCGGGTGGTGATGGATCTGCTAACAATTTCCTTTATCAAAAAATTCCTGACTCGACCCATGCACGTTTTTGGTTTGTTGGGGATGTTGGCTTTTGCTTTTGGAATTGTTATTGGTGTTTATTTGATCTTTGTTCGCCTGGCCTTGGGCGAAAGCATTACTAATCGTCCTTTACTCACTTTTACGGTACTATTGACCCTGACCGGAATTCAACTGTTTTGTTTTGGTCTATTGGCCGAACTATCAATGCGAACCTATCACGAATCTCAAAATCGACCGATCTATCGAGTTCGTGAAGTGATCGAATCTAATGATAAAAACCAAAAAAACAGTTAATCTTCTAAACAGGGGATGGGACTGTTGACCGGAAAGATTTTACACATCATATATTCAGGATGAAAAGTTGCGGACGGGTGACAAACTGACGATGAGGAAGGAGTTTCTACAGGGTTGTTTTGAGGTTGAATACACAAAGCCACCTGTCCAACTCCAATCATTAAGGTTTGCACTCGTTCAACAATTTGATCAATGTCCAATAGTAACTTTTCTGCCGCCAACAAAGAAGGGGTAACAATAAAAAAGGTTTTGACTCCGGTGGGACTGGGAGCAAAACCAAAGCTGCACGTCAAAAGTTGAGATTGGTTTGAGAGCGGTAGAGCGTCACGGAAACGTTCAATTAAAGCCTGATACAAAGACTGACTTAGCGCACGATCATCAGATATCGGTTGAGATAACATGGTTCGTCCTTACTTGACCTGTTATGTACTTTACCCTGTAGTTTAACATTAATTAATTGACCATTGGTTTAAATTTTTAATCAGATTAATAAGTAAACCCAAGGCTAATGTCAGAACTTCCTAACATTCGGTGCTCTGAGTTAATCTGCATGACTTAGTTTAGGGACGGATGGCAAGGACGGGGTTTAAAACCCGATTTCTTGATAAAGTATAACTCAAGGCTTGATCTCGAATCCAGAATAATTTTAAAGTAGGAAAAATTATGAAAAAGTTAAGAACAAATTTCAACTTCGTTTTAACCTTAATACTATTTTCAAGTCTTGCTTGTACCCTTAACTCTCCCAAGTCCATTGTTGTATCCCAATCTCAGCCAACAAGTGCTACAATTCCTTTTAATTCACAAGAAAATGGAGTATTAGAAATTGCAATTATTCCCTCGGTTAGTTCCAGCGAACAACGGAATAAAATTCAACTTTTGGAAGAATATTTAAAGCAAGAACTAGATCTACCCGTTAAAATTCAGTTAACAAAAGATTATGAAACCGCCATTGATTTATTGGTGAATGGCAAAGTTGAAGTGGCTTATCTTGGCCCTTTAGCTTATATTCAAGCCAAACAACGCAATCCTAATTTAGAACCAATTGTTGCTCATATTGAAAAAACCACTGGCAGACCTTGGTATACGAGTGTTATTGTTGTTAATAGTCAAGCTGGAATTAATACCATTCAGGATATAAAGGGGAAACGTTTTGGTTTTGTGAGTCTATCATCAACCTCTGGTTTTCTTGTTCCCAGTGCTAAGTTTAAAAAATTAGGCATAAAACCGGATCAGGATTTTTCTGAGGTGCAATATTCTTCGGGACATGATAAGAATATTATGGCTTTAGCTAATAATAAAGTTGATGCGATCGCCGTTGAAAAACAAACTTATATTGAGGCGTTACAACAGAATAAACTTCCTGAAAACAAATACAAAGTGATTTGGGAATCTGATCCGATCCCCAATTCTCCTTTTGTGATTTCTAGCAGTTTACCCTTAGAATTAAAAACTAAACTTCAGCGAGCTTTAATTAATGCTCCAGAAGGGTTAGTGAGTGTGGGAGGAACAACAGCAACGGGTTACACCGTAGTTCAAGATGAAGATTATGAACCCATTCGGCAACTTCAAACCTTTTTAAAACAACCCTCTCAAAACAAATGAAAATTTCCGTTAAATTTATTGGATCTTCAATTTTAGTCTTTAGTTTTGTCTGTATTCTCTTTAATGGCAGTCAATCTATTTTTATGAAGTCAGAGGTAGCTTTAAAACAGCGTCGAGAAGCTACTCGTCAAACTTTAAATCAGATTTTAAACTTACAAATTGAAGCTAGAGATGAAATTGTTGCCCTCAAAGATTATTTACTTTTAGGCAATAATCCAACGGATATGGTACGTTATCAGAAGTCTAAATCTAGTTTTCAAATCACCTTACAGGAACTGCAACTCCTCCTCCCTAATTCTACTGATTTAGAAGTAATTCACAGACGACATCAAGAATTAATCAGGTTAGCTAATAGTTTAAAAGAATACCAAGCTGTTGATTTACCCCGATTACAACAGGATGTTAGAGCAATTAATTCCTTTAGTAAAAATATTGAGATTTCCCTGGATTTTTTAGTTGATAGTCTTCAACAACAAGAGCAGCAGCACGAAGAACAAGTCATGCAAATTCAGCAAACGGTTGTTTTTACTCAAACCCTAATATTAGGGATAGTTTTTCTAGTTTTTGCCTTACAATTTGCCTTGATTTTACTCCCGGTTATTCGTTCATTTCGAGAATTACAATTTGGAGTTCAGAAACTAGGTGCAGGAGATTGGAATTACCGAGTTAAAATTAAATCAGGAGATGAAATTGAAGAAGTCGGAAACTATTTTAATCAAATGGCAGCACAGTTATCGGAATTATATCATAATTTAGAAGAAAAAATTATACAAGTTACACACACGAATAATTTACTCACTCAAGAAATTAGCGATCGCATTCAAACCGAAGCTAATTTACAGAAAACCTTACAACAACTGCAACTATCCCAAGAAATTATTCAAACGGAAAAAATGTCTAGTTTGGCGAAAATGGTAGGAGGTATTGCCCATGAAATTAACAATCCTGTTACTTTTATTTCGGCGAATCTTTCCCATACTAATAATTATCTTCAAGATTTAATTAATTTAATTTATCTTTATCAGAAATATCATCCAGAATCTACTCCTGAAATTCAAGAGTTTATTCAAGATATTGATTTAGATTTTCTCCAACAAGATGCAATTAAAATTATTGACTCAATGGCATTTGGGGCAACTAGAATTAAAAATATTGTGCAATCTTTAAGAACTTTTTCTCGATTAGATGAAGCCGCTTTTAAAAAAGTAGATATTCACGAAAATATAGAAAGTACATTACTAATTTTACAACATCGCTTGCCATCTAATATTAATCATTCTGCTATTAATGTAATTAAAAATTATGATAGTTTACCGACCGTTGAATGTTATCCAGGTCAACTGAATCAAGTTTTTATGAACATTATTACAAATGCAATTGATGCTTTAGAAGAACGAAATTATTTCCAACACTTACCATCTAACTCACCGCTAAGTTTGAATCTTGGATCTCCCACAATATCAATTACTACCAAGCTCATACAACCCAATTGGGTAGAAATTCGGATTACTGATAATGGGTATGGGATTCCAGATGAAATTCAATCTANNTTTTGACCCCTTTTTTACAACCAAAGATGTAGGAAAAGGCACAGGATTAGGTTTATCTGTTAGCTATCAAATCATTGTTGATCAACATGGCGGAGAATTAACCTGCCATTCCAGATTAGGTCAGGGAACAGAATTTAGGATCAAAATTCCCATCAAACTAGAAAAAATATCAGAATTAAAAATAACAGAAAAAGCCCAAACTCAATAACTCAACTGAGGATTAATTTTGAACTTCTGGAACAGGATTTCTGACAGCTTTAGCATTATTATGCACCCATAATCCTAATCCAGCTAACACTAAAGCCAAAATTGCCATCACCACAACAAAGATTTTTTTGGTTTTCATCGTTGCTGCTTCGTATTGCAACAACATTTCCTGTTTAATTTTTTTCTCTTGTTCAGAAGGTTCTGGATTCATCTTTTTTTACCGTTGACTGTTAATTACGAATTACGAATTACGAATTACGAATTACGAATTGTTTTCGTAATTCGTAATTCTCTTACTCCTTGCTTATCGGTTAACATCAGTGACAATTAACTCACAGAAGTTTCTGCAACGGGTTGAGACTGAGGCGTAATTCGGGGCTGTATGGACGCATACAAACGGTTCAGAGCGTTCAAATAGGCTTGAGCCGAAGCGACAATAATATCGGTATTTGCCGCATGACCAGAAAACACCCGGTCTTCATGGCGTAACCGAATCGTAACTTCTCCAATCGCATCAATTCCGGCTGTCACCGACTGGACAGAAAATTCAATTAACTCATTAGAAACATCCGTGACCCGATTAATTGCTCGATACACGGCATCAACTGGGCCAGTTCCAATTGCCGCATCGGTCAATTCCTGGCCGTTAGGGGTGCGGACTGTTACCGTTGCAGTGGGACGGGATTGATTCCCACAGGACACCTGGACAAATTCCAAATGGAATAATTCCGGCGTCTGTTGAATTTCATCATTAACAATCGCTTCCAAATCCCAATCGGTGATTTCTTTTTTCTTATCGGCTAATTCTTTAAACCGGACAAACGCCTTATTTACCTCCGGGTCGGTTAACTCAAATCCCAATTCCCGCATCCGAATTTGGAACGCATGACGCCCGGAATGTTTCCCTAAGACAATCAGATTATCATTCAACCCAATCGATTGAGCATCCATAATTTCATAGGTGCGTTTATGCTTTAAGATCCCGTCTTGATGAATTCCCGACTCATGGGCAAAAGCATTGGCCCCAACAATGGCCTTATTGGGTTGGACTAACATCCCGGTCAAGTTAGAAACCAAGCGAGAGGTTTTATAGATTTGGCGGGTATCAATATTGGTCAAGGAGGCTTCAGAATCCGGCTCTCGACCCAAAAAAGGATTAAAATACTGCCGACGGACGTGCAAGGCCATCACCAGTTCTTCTAAGGCGGCATTTCCCGCCCGTTCTCCGATGCCATTAATTGTACATTCCAACTGCCGGGCTCCATTTTTCACCGCTTCTAAGAAGTTAGCCACGGCTAAACCCAAATCATTATGGCCATGGACGGAAATAATTGCTTGGTCGATATTGGGGACGTTTTCCTTGATCCCTTTAATGATCGCCCCAAATTCCGCCGGGGTGGTATAACCGACGGTATCTGGTATGTTAACGGTTGTGGCCCCGGCTGCGATCGCTCGCTCCAAAACTTGATACAAGAATTCCGGGTCAGACCGTCCCGCATCTTCGGGGGAAAACTCAATATCATCGACAAAGGATTTGGCATAAGCGACCATTTCCGAGGTAATATCCAAGACCTCGGAGCGGGTTTTTTTCAATTTATATTGCAAATGGATATCGCTGGTAGCAATAAAAGTATGAATCCGACGGTGGAAAGCTGGGGAAACCGCCTTAGCAGCGGCTTCAATATCCCCTTTCACAGATCGGGCTAAACTACAAATTACCGGGCCATTTTCCGTGCCGACGGTTTCGGCAATTCGAGAAACTGCATCAAAATCTCCGGGACTGGCGATCGCAAATCCCGCCTCGATCACATCCACCCCTAAACGGGCCAATTGTCGAGCAATGACCAACTTTTCATCCACATTCAGGGTAGCCCCAGGACATTGTTCGCCATCGCGCAAAGTGGTATCAAAAATAATAATTCGGTCGGGGTTAGGTTGAAATTTCATAAGATAAAATCTCCTTGTAAGCCTTGATTTATGGACGATTGACTGTTGACTGTTGACTTTTGGCTGATTACTGATTACTGATTACTGATTTCCTGTTCCGGTGTTCCGGTGTTCCGGTGTTCCGGTGTTCCCTAAATTAATAGTCCGTTTTTTCAATCTGTTCTCGAATATCGTTGAGATCGATATAGCGATCGGTGGCATTACGGAGTTCTCTGGCGATCATTCCTTCTGTAGAAACAACTGTAATATGAGTATTTTTAGATCGTAACAGTTCAATCGCTCGTTCAAAGTCCCCATCTCCACTAAATAGAACGACCCGATCATATTGTTCTACGGTATTAAACATATCTACAACAATTTCAATATCTAAATTAGCTTTTTGGGAATACCGACCGGAACTATCATCGTAGTATTCTTTGAGAATTTTAGTGCGAACTGTATAACCTAGACTGATCAGAGCATCTCGGAATCCTCGTTGATCTTGGGGGTCTTTGAGTCCTGTATACCAAAAGGCATTGACTAGGGTGATATCCACTTGTTCTGTTTTGAAATAGGTCAAAACCCTACGGGGATCAAAAAACCAACCATTTTTTTGTTGAGCATAGAACATATTGTTACCGTCCACAAAAATAGAAAGACGGTTTTTTACGTTAGGCATAGAAAATTAAGACCTAATATTTGTAGAAATGAATTTAATCTAAATATTCTATCTTAACATCCATAATCAAATAAAGTATAGGCCTCAACAAAGGTTGTTGTCTCGGCATCAACATTTTATTCGATAGATGTAAAGATATAATTTGATCCTACTGCATTAATTTGGCAGTCAACACTAATATATCTTGGTTATTCATATAATTTTATGTTTATAAAATATCATATATGATTATCTTTAATTATATGTTTAACGAAAATTTACAATAATTGATCAAAAAGGTCGCATCTAGGACTCCCGTTAAATTGGTACGACCATCCTCCTTGGACTGAAGCCAAGACTAAGGGCTTATTGCTGACTCAGCTAGAATTTTTTGCTTTCTAGCGCCCATCGGGCCAGTTCTGTCCGATTATGAAGGCCAGTTTTACCCAACATATTACTAATATGGCTTTCAATCGTGCGTTGACTGATTTTCATAATCCGAGCAATATCACGGTTAGCTAAACCTTGAGTAACTAGGCGGACAACCTTTAACTCCGTTGGAGTTAGTTGTACATTCCGACGCACCCGCAACTTAGGGCCATTACTATTAAGATTGGCACTTTGGCTGTTAGTCACACGGGATGCTTGGCGCAGGGAAGACTCGACTTGAGCCACTAATTCTTCTGGCTCAAAGGGTTTGACAATATACACATCGGCTCCGGTATTCAAGCCTTTAACCTTATCGGTGGTTTGACCTTTTGCTGATAGAAACAAAACCGGAATCCCGACGGTGCGGGAGTCTTCTCGAACTTTCTTCACCAGAGTATAACCGTCCATTTCTGGCATCATAATATCGCAGATTATCAGATCAGGAAGTTCATCTTCGAGAATTTCCAGCGCCATTACACCGTTCTCAGCCGTGACAACATCATATCCCCGAAACTCCAAATAGTCCCTGACCAATAAAACCAGGTTGGGGTCATCATCCACAAGCATCAGTCGTTTTTGATCTCCGTTTCTATCCTTCATTTTAAAATCTGTTCCAATGGGAAATCGGCGTAACAACATCAAGGTCAATTTTTTATATCTATTTCGGTGATATCTCTTTAGAGGTTTATTTCCATAAACAGCTTTCACCAAAATATAGATATATCAGCAATTATAATAGATTACCAAACAATTAATTAAGCAATTCGTAATTCTTAATTCTTAATTC
>DMPJ01000235.1 GCA_003456035.1 Planktothrix sp. UBA8402 | reverse complement strand
AAATCGTACTCGCTGTCAGGTTGATCGATGCTCAATTAAGTTTGAGCCAATTGGTGATATTCCAGAACGTCCTAACTATCACCGCCAATCTGGTGAACTTAAGCAAACTAAGGTTTTGTTTCCTGAGTACAAAGATATTTATGCTCAAGTACAACAGCAAAATCTGATGCGTTTGGATAAAGCATGGCAACGATGGATGGTGCCTGACAAAACAGGCAAACCAGGCGGCAGACCGAGGTTTAAAAAGTCTGGTGGGTTACGCTCTTTCACTTTTCCACAAACTAATAGTGAGAAAGCAGGAGCGCATATTATTGGCGATAATTTAAAGCTTAGTAAAATTGGCGTTATGCCAGTGGTTGTGCATCGTCCTATCCCTGATGGATTTACGCCTAAGACTTGCACTCTAATCAAAAAAGCTGATGGCTGGTATGCCTCAATCGTAATTGAAGATGCAAGTGTACCATCGCCATTATCTCTTGATACGGTTAAGTCAGCAGTAGGTATTGATGTTGGGTTGAAAGAGTTCTTAGTTGACTCTGAAGGTGATGCTGTGCCAATTCAGCAATATTACCGCAAAGCTCAATCCAAGCTTGCTAGAGCGCAAAGAGAGTTATCTCGTAAGGTCAAAGGCTCCGCTAATTATCAAAAGTTAGCTCACAAGATTGCTTGTCTACATCAGTTTGTAGCAAGAGTTAGGAAGGAATTTCACTATCAAGTTGCTCATAAGTTATGCGAGAAATATGATCTGATTGGCTTGGAAGATATCAATATCAAAGGCTTGGCTAAGACTCGTTTAGCTAAGTCAATCCTTGATGCAGCATGGGGACAGTTTTCGCAAATCCTAGAAGCAGTGGCGGTAAAACGCGGCAACTGGATTGTGAAAGTAAATCCCTATGGTACTTCTCAAAGATGTTCTGGCTGTGGCAAAAATGTTCCTAAAGCTCTGTCAGTTCGCACCCATGAATGTCCGCACTGTGGCACCGTCTTAGACCGTGATCACAATGCGGCAATTAATATCAAAAATTTAGCTCTTAACGCCGTCGGACTTACGGTGTCAGCCTGTGGAAGCAAGCGAGGTTACTCAGCTTGTGAAGCAGGAATCTTTATCTGTGAAGAAAAGAAGCTCACGCTATACCGCTAGGTTAGCGTGAGAGTATGTCACTCCTCGTATTCGGGCATTTTTGTCTTCTCTGGAATATTAATCCGGGGCGGTTGATAGGGTTTGGGATTTTCGCCCTCATCCCAAGCGTCGGAATCTACATCATTTTCATATTCATAGTCTAATTCTCTGGCGTAGAGCTTTTGTTCTTTACGCGGGGTAGGGTCAATCGGAACTAATTCCCGTTCTCGATAGCGATCATCCTCATCTCGTTCCACATCGCCCCAATTATCTTCTTCTTCATAGTCATTATAAATTGGTTGGGGTTGACGTAAAGGCTGAACCGGGGCGGGATGTTCTTCCCAGGCGTCATTTTCGTCCCAAGATTCTTCCTGGGCCACCGCCGGGGCGCGACCCGCCCGTTGTGGCGTAGTTTGGGGAAGTCCGGTTCCTAACTGGTTAGCAGGTTTAACCGTTGGGGGATAATACATTCCCTCATCTTCTTTTTCCCAAGGTGCTTCTCCTAAACCCAAACGTTCTAACAGACCGACGGACAACTGTTGGAGTCGATCTTCCGATCCTTCAAAGACAATTAATCGATTCGGGCCACTGCTGACAACTTCCTCGATGGACAATTGATATGTGCTGATCACTTGTTCAGGAATTTGAGGCAGACCAATGGAGGCGATAATTAAAGATTCTAATTTGCCATCCCGGGTATCAAATTTGAAGCCCCGTACCCGTCCCAGGGGTTCCCCGGTTTCGGTGATCACTTCACTGTTGATCAGGTTACTGTAGTTTTCTACATCCACGTCTTCTTCGAGGACGGTATCATCATCCACCAAAATTACGTCCCCGATTTCGCGGACACTACTCAGGTACATAAATTTTGGCATTCCAGCGATCGCTAGAATATTATTACGGATTCCGATCGCTACAATTTCACGCTGATCTATGTCTACCCATAATTGGCTGACGATTCCAAGTCGTCTACCTCTGTCACGGGTGATAACTTGAGTACCGAGAATTTCGGAGCGTTGGCGGATATGTTCAGATGTCATGCTAATAACGAATTTCAGTTTTAACTGTTAAATATACAGATTACTCTACAATTCCTAATGTTATGGATAGGTATCCGTGCCATTAGTTTTTCGGGTTTCCTCTGGTGGTCTGTTGGCAGTACCTGCCGTAAGGCTTAGACACGCTCGTTTCCACACTCCCATCCTTTTATTATGATGCTATCAGAAGATTTTGTTTTTGGTTGCCATCAACGGATGGATTCAGATTGATTTCTCCTCCTTGATTATAACTATAAGTTACCTTCTGATTTAATTATTTTGGGTAAACGAGGGAAAACTGCCGAAATCTAGTTATCGGTAGCACCACTACCCAAATTCTCCGTAGTAGCCAGATTCCGGTGTTGATTTTCCGTAACTCAATAACTTGATTATACTAATTTTGCTCCCATTTTAATCGAAATGAATAGAATAAAATTTGATTCAATCAACAAATATATTCCCTCAGCTAGAGGTTAAAATAATTGATTTTTTTTAAGCTAAAGGAGCAATAAAAGCAAAGTCAATTAATTAAATCAAAGTTTAGGAATCATCAAAATGAAGAAATTAATTCAAGCTCTGCGGTCTATATCCTTCAAAAATATTTTAGGTGTTTTTTTTGCCGGATTATTAATCTTTATCAGTACCGCTTGTAGTAATAATCCTCCCACTGCTCAGTCATCGGCAGAGGGCAGTCTCAGTGAAACAAAAGGATTAAAAAGTGAACTTCCTAGCCAGATTCAACCTAAGCAAAAAGGGGAACTGTACTCTTATAACAACACTGACAAAGATATCGTAAAACGGGTTAAAGATGTATCGGAAAAAGTTAGTAACTCTACAAGTGAAGCGGCAGAAAATTTGATAGAAGGAACCAAAAATAATCTTCGTCAGGTCAAAAATAACACAAAACAAGCCCTAGATCAAGCCCAGAATATGGCAGAAAAAACTTCAACGGGTATTAAACGTCAGGCTTCTAAGAGTGCTCAACAAATCAAAGATAAAGCCGGAGACATTGAACAGGGGATACAAAAAACCCTATAAATTGAGTACACAGTGAACTCAATTGGTATATCTATCTAAAGATAGATGTGTTAGGAAATCTTGTTCAGTTAAATTATAGAAACTATCGCACGTTCTCAATTCGCGCTTTCCCCAGTCAACCAAAAGCTGGGGATTTTTCATCGGGTAAATTTCCCTTTCTCAATTCCAAATGATAGATAGATTTCATCAATCTTCCCCATAATTTTTGTATTTAAACCCTCGTAATCGAATTAATAAGTCTGAATGTTCAGTCCCCAAAATTTTAATTGATTGGGATTAATATCGTAAATTCCGCGCCTTCCCCGGGCGTAGAACTACAACTCATCTTACCCTGATGACGCTCGACAATAATTGAGTAACTAATTGATAGACCCAAGCCCGTCCCACTACCGACGGGCTTTGTGGTGAAAAAGGGATCAAAAATTCGTTGTCGAACTTCTGAACTCATCCCTAAACCATTATCAGCAATGGAAATTTTAACTTGATGATCTTGAATTTTTTGGGTAGAAATGGTAATAATTGGGGGATAATCAGCCTGATTCAGAAGATGGCGACGATATTCTAAGGCATCAATGGCATTGCTAATAATATTCATAAAAACTTGATTTAGTTGAGAGACATAACAGTTAACTTTTGGCAGTTGACCATAGTTTTTAATCACTTCAATTTCTGTACTATTGGTAGAGCCTCGGAATCGAGTTTGTAAAATCATTAAGGTGCTATCAATACCTTCATGAATATCTACGGGTTTCATTTCCGATTCATCCAAACGGGAAAAGTTTCGCAGACTTAACACAATATTCCGAATCCGTTCAGCCCCAACTTTCATTGATACTAATAGTTTTTGTAAATCCACAACTAAAAAGTCTAAATCAATCTCGGAAATAGTTTCTATAATTAATGGTTTAGGTTGAGGATATTCCTGTTGATAGATTTCA
>DMPJ01000370.1 GCA_003456035.1 Planktothrix sp. UBA8402 | reverse complement strand
CTCGCTATTATTTATCAAGCGTCCTCGCTCGCTATTATTTATCAAGCGTCTTCCCTCGCTATTATTTTTGAATTTCAACTAATCTTAACTTCTGAGTTATATTGGTTTTTTATTGTTTGGGAGTAAGAGGTGCGTGCGCTTCGCTTACGCACCCTACGGGATGGGTTTTAAAGGAAGGGTTTAATTTCGGCTAAATCTAAGATTTCAGGAATTAAATCTTCCCGTTTAACCGCCATAATATGTACTCCGTGACAAAGTTGATGGGCTGTTTTAACTTGTTCAGACGCAATTAAAATGCCTTCTTCTAGGGGATTTTTAGCCTTTTCTAAACGGTTAATAATCGCATCAGGAATACAAACACCGGGGACATATTTATTAATAAATCGAGCATTTTTAGCGGATTTTAATAGAAAAATTCCGGCTAAAATTGGCTTTTTACTTTCGCCTGCAATTTCGGTCATAAATTTATCTAACCGCTCAAAATCCGTAATTAATTGACTTTGAAAAAATTGCGCCCCCGCTTCTATTTTACGTTCAAATCGACTTTTTAACCCTGACCAACTGGAAGATTGGGGATCAACCGCCGCCCCAGGAAATAAATCCGTTGCGCCATCAGGTAAGGCTTTATTATTCCAATCTTTGCCTTGATTGAGTTTATTAATTGCTTGTAATAATCGCACGGACTCTAAATCAAAAACCGCCTTAGCATCGGGATGATCTCCGGCTTTTACCGGATCACCTGTTAAGGCTAAAACATTTCTAATTCCTAACGCTTGGGCACCTAATAAATCCGCTTGTAAACCAATTCGATTGCGATCGCGACAAGCCACTTGATAAATAGGTTCTACCCCATGATGCAGGAGAATAATCGAAGATGCAAGGGAACTCATGGCTAAAACAGCACGACTACCATCAGTTATATTAACAGCATGAACCCGATTTTTTAACAGTCTAACCATTTCAATCATGTGGCTAGGATCTGCTCCCTTGGGCGGTGCTACTTCCGCCGTAATAATAAATTCATCCAGGGTTTGACAAGCAGTACGGAAACGATTCATTATTAATCTTTGAGGTTGAATTTTATGGTTAAAATTTAAGAATTTACAGCCTTGATGAAAGTTCCTGAATCGGATCAGAAAATCAGGATGATCAATCTAATTAATTATCCTGTAACTTTCATGATTAAAATTATAATGGTAGGGAATATCCCATAGCTTCCTTAACCCGATTTAAGGTTTTATTAGCCACTGCTTCGGCTTTTTCTCGACCATCTTTTAACACTGATTCTAAATAGCCTCTGTCATCCATTACCGCTTTATATTTATCTTGGATGGGTTGAAGACTTTCAATCAGAGTTTCTGTGAATAAAGGTTTAAATTGACCCCATCCCATATCCTGAGATTCTGCTGTTACTTCGGCTTTGGTTTTACCCGCCAAAATCCCATAGAGCATCAATAAATTATGACATTCTGGACGTTCTGGATCATCAAAGGTTAAACCGCGAACAGCATCGGTTTTACAGCGTTTAATTTTTTTAGTAATAGTATCAGCATCATCTAATAAATTAATCCGACTTAATTCTGAAGGATCGGATTTTGACATTTTTCGAGTCCCATCGGTGAGACTCATTACCCTAGCACCTTCAGGACGAATTAAAGGGTTGGGTAATTTTAAAATAGTTTCCCCTTTTCCAAATAAATGATTAAATCGTACCGCCAAATCCCGGGTTAATTCCAGATGTTGTTTTTGATCTTCTCCGACGGGTACTTTATCAGCATCGTAAAGCAAAATATCCGCCGCCATTAATACCGGATAATCGAGTAAACCTGCACTCACATTTTCACCCTGTTTAATTGATTTTTCTTTAAACTGAATCATGTCTTGCAACCAATTAATTGGTGTAATACAATTAAGCAGCCAGGTTAATTCACTATGGGCGGAAATATGGGACTGGACAAATATTGTAGAATGGTCTAAATCAATGCCACAGGCTAAATAAAGTGCCGCAATAGTGTAGGTATCTGTCGCTAAGGTAGCAGGATTATGGGGGACTGTAATCGCGTGTAAATCGACGACACAGAAGAAGTTATCGTATTGAGCTTGATTGTCTACCCAGTTGCGAATAGCCCCCAGGTAGTTGCCCAAATGCAGGTTTCCTGTCGGTTGTACTCCAGATAGAACTCGTTGTTTACCCATAAAATTATATCAACTGAACTTAATACTCTATCTTGGCATGAATGGGATAACATGGTTAAAAAATTGAAGCGTCGCGTGTTTCTGCTTTTAGAGGCGAAACAACATCAACAAAAGTTAAGCCGATTTTTTGACTATTTTTTAATCTTTTTGATTATATCAAATACCATAGCTGTTTGTATGGAATCTGTTGAAGAAATTTTTGAAGTTCATCAGACGGAGTTAATTGCATTTAACCGTTTTTCCGTAGGAGTTTTTACCTTAGAATATATATTAAGGGTGTGGTCATGTACGACTTTGCAAAAATATCGTCATCCGATTTGGGGAAGATTGCGATATATGTTAACTCCCCTAGCTATTATTGATTTAATTGCTTTTTTACCCTTTTATTTACCTTTTACTCGTGTAGATTTTAGGGCGATACAATTATTGCGACTAACTCGATTTTTACAGCTTTTGAAACTAGGTCGTTATTCCCGGTCAATTAAAGTTTTAACTCAAGTTATTGCTCTGCGTCGAGAAGAATTAATTTTAACCTTAAATATGGTAATTTTTTTGTTAATATTTTCATCAAGTTTAATTTATTTTGCGGAACATGAAGCACAACCTGATAAATTTCCTCATATTCCGGCGTCAATGTGGTGGGCTGTGATTACGTTAACAACGGTAGGTTATGGAGATGTTTATCCAATTACTCCACTGGGGAAACTTTTAGGGGGGATTTTAGCATTATTAGGAATTGGACTTTTTGCCTTACCTGCGGGGATTATTGCTTCGAGTTTTACGGAAATTATCGCCATGAATAAAATAGCAAAGAAAACCCTTTCCCCTAAAATTTGTCCCCATTGTGGTAAAAATATTGATCAACCTCTGGATGATTCGACTGATCTTGATCATTAATCAATTTTGCGGTTATGATTTAAAATATTTAATAGGATTTTGCTAAAATTAAGGAGGGTTTGATTATGGGTCTGGAAAGAAAACTATTTAGAGGAATGTTTGAACCGACTGAAGTGGTTCAACTCCGTCAACTTTGTTTTACTCCTAGTCGGATATTTGAGCCAGGACATTATATTGCTGGAGAGTTACCCGATATTGCTTTTGATCTGGGGTTAGTAGATAAATTACCCCCAGTTCGGGGCATAAGTGCCGAAATTAGTCAACCCTATCCTGATGATATTCAANNTGCTTGGATTGAAAAAGCACTGAATACGATTCATAAAGCTGACTGGTATCGTTCAGTTCAAACCGTTGAAAGTCAACCCGGATCTACTATAATTATAGATGGTAAATCCTTAATTAATTTTGCCAGTAATGATTATTTAGGATTGACGGGAGATCAACGGTTAATTGATGCAGCGATCGCAGCTACCCAACAATTTGGTACGGGTGTAACGGGTTCTCGTTTGTTAACCGGACACCGCCAATTGCATCGAGATTTGGAATTAGCGATCGCCGATTTTAAACAAACAGAAGACGCCATAGTTTTTAGTTCCGGTTATTTAGCTAATATTGGCACAATTGCCGCTTTAGTTGGACAAAGAGATTTGATTTTATCCGATGAATATAACCACTCTAGTCTTAAAAATGGGGCTAAAATGAGTGGTGCAACGGTGTTAGAATATCAACACAATAACACGGAACATTTGAGAAAACTATTAGAACAAAATCGTCTTCCCTACCGCAAAGCACTGATTATTACTGATAGTGTATTTAGCATGGATGGAGATTTATGTCCCCTACTTGATTTACTCGATTTAGGGGAAGAATTTTCTTGTATGTTATTAGTAGATGAAGCTCATGGAACAGGAGTTTTTGGCAAAAATGGAGCCGGATGTGTAGACTATTTTAACTGCACGGGAGAGCCTTTAATTCAGATGGGAACTCTCAGTAAAGCCCTGGGAAGTTTAGGCGGTTATGTAGCCGGATCTGCTCAACTAATCGACTTTTTAAGAAATCGCGCTTCTAGTTGGATTTATACCACCGGATTAAGTCCTGCGGATACCGCCGCCGCTTTAGAAGCCATTAATATTGTGCAAATCGAACCCCAACGTCGAGAACAATTATGGCAAAATGTTAAAATCTTAGAAACCCTATTTCAAGATCAAAAAAAGCAGTNNTTCCGATCAAAGATGCAGCAACGGTATTAACCATCAGAAATCAACTCCAAGAACAGGGCATTTTTGCCGCAGCTATTCGTCCCCCAACTGTCAATACCAGTCGCATTCGGATTTCCCTAATGACAACTCACACCTCCATCCAGTTACAAACATTAGTTAAGGTTTTAACAGATGTAATTTTTGAAGGAAACACAAAGGTACAAAGACA
>DMPJ01000559.1:11298-14994 GCA_003456035.1 Planktothrix sp. UBA8402 | reverse complement strand
TCAATCCCGTGAGTAATGGCATTATTAACCAAATGAATTAACGGATCATGCAGTTTACCCAGTAACATTTTGTCAATTAAAGTATCTCGACCTTCGACAAATAATTCGGCTTGTTTCCCACATTTAATTGAGATATCCCTGACTGGACGTTTGAGGGCGTCGGCTTCGCTACCAAAGGGTTCCATCCGGGCTCGATTTAACCCTTCTTGCAACGCCGTCGTAATCCGTCGCAATTCCCGGGTAACTTGATCGGCTTCTTCGACTAAAAATCCAATATCCGCGCTGGACTCCCGCACTCGCACAATTAACTCAATAATCTCTTGGGACAGGGTATGGAAGGGGGTAAAACGGTCAAGTTCCGTTGAGTCTAAATCTTCCGATGAATCATCATCATGGATCGAAGAACTTTCAGAAAACCAGAAAGGCTTGCGACGGTGGGATAGTAGGGAAATTTCCAATAGCGATCGCTCATAGAAATCCTGCATCCGTTGACCGACATCTCCTAATAGGGAAACCTGATGCAGCAAATTATCCAAAAACTGTCGCATCCGTTCTTGGTCTTGTTCCAAACTGTTGCGGTTAACTACCAGTTCCCCCATCAGATTACTGAGACCATCAAGTTGTTTCACTGGAACTTTGACTATGTGTTCAGCAATGGGTTTGGCAAATGTTCCTCTGGGGGGGGTGGTGGTTCGAGATCGAGGAGGAGCATCTTCAATTAATCGGATCAACTCTATAAATTCCGAATCCTCCTCCGATGGTGGCGATTTGAGATGGGTAATCGGTAAGGTCGGAGCCACTATCGGGGCCGGGGGTTCAACTTCGGGTGAATTGAGAAGTTTATCCAAATCCAAGAAATCATCATCTTCCGTTTCAGAAGTCGCTGGCTGACTGTTTACCTCCGGTTGATTTAGTAAATCGTCTAAACTGGCAAAATCATCATCCGGCAGTTCTAGGGTCGGTTCTGCCACGGCGGGCAATAGGGAATAGGCAATGGGCAATGGNNGGCAGTTCTAGGGTCGGTTCTGCCGTCACCACAACCCCTGATTTTTGGGACACCCGGTTGCCTGTTGCCTGTTTGCTGTTCCCAGTTATAGATGTTGATACTTCCACAGGTTCTTCCATCTCACTTTGCAGGAGTTCTTCAAACCAATCGACCGGATTTATTTCCTGGGTTAGATGACCAGAATTGGGGGTTTCCACAGTTAATTGAGTTTGTTGGTCAAACTGGTCGAATAGTTCGTCCAAATTTTCTGCATCTTCTAATAATTCGACGATTTGATCGGGGTTGGTCGGTACGAAACCGGACGGGGGAACCCACTCTTGGGGAAGGGCCAATAATTCGTCGAATAGGTCTCCAAAGCTGTCTACAGGGTCATGAACCCCTTGTTTTTGTGCAACTTGTTCAGCGCGTGAACCAGTTTCGGGCATCCCTGAGTCCCCATCGCTAAGATGATCAAAGAAACTACCCAGATCCAAATCGACGGATGGCGGGGAATCGGGAATAGGCAATCGGCAATCGGATGAGTTTTCATTGCCCATTNNCCATTGCCCATTGCCCATTCCCCATTGCCCGCTTGGGTGCTTGTCGGGGGAGATGGGGGGGAAATATCCCCTAATAAATCAAAAAAGTCTCCCGCCATCGGGTCTGTGACCGCATCCGTTGATGGGGTGGTTGAACTTGGGACTTCTTCATGAACTTCCTGATCCCATTCATCCAAACCTTCAAATAAATCTCTGAGGCTGTTATATTCTTCGGTAGTAATTTCTGGGCCGTTATGTAAGCGAGTTGGGGTGTTACTGGGATTGGTGACTGAATCTGACCAGTTAACGTCTGATAATGGGTTGGTTAGGTTGGGAGCTTTGGCGGATTTCTTTTTGCTAGTCCGTGACTTCGATTGACCTTCCAAAGCCCCTGACTCTGGGGGTGATTTTTGACTTGCAGACTTTTGAGTTCGGGGCGACTGAGCCGATGTCTGATGGGGTGGAGTCTGGGATTTCGGTTTTTGAGTTTTTGGGGATGTTACCGCCTTGGGCAAAAGCTTTGTAATTGCCTCTGTGACAACGATTTCGATCTCTCGATTCACTAAAACCAGTTCTTGAGCTTCTTTAATAGATTTAATCACAACGGTCACTAAACTTCGATAGGTATTATCGGGATTAGCGATCGCTTTTTCTATGGTTTCGATAAACTTAACCCAATTGGGTAAATCGAATAGTTCTCCCGCCCTGGCCAAACTTCGACAAGTTTCTATTAACTCTTGACGATTTTTTGGCGTTTCTGACTGTTTGAACTGTTGTAACATTTCCCGCAGACGTTCAGGAACATCACTGCGAAATACTAAGTCCTTGGCACTACTAGGAGATTCTTTAGATATAACAGGAGTAGGAATAGGGCGATTAGATACAGAGGACTGGGCTCCGGTTTCTACTTCGGGCGATCGCTTTGTCCCCTGTTGTTGAACCACTTTTATATGATAATTTAAAGCTTCAAAAACAGGCTCGACATCCTGCAAAATAGCGCTGGCTGCTTCTTCTGTTAAGCCATAGGGCCCAGATAGTTGATCAATTAAGGCTTGTAATGTATCAAAAACCTGTAAAAATAATGATTCTAATTGTTGATCAATAGATTGAGTCGGAAGACGGTTATCTTTAAGAATTTTAAAACTATCTTCTAAACGGTGAGCCGTTTGTTGAATACTATTAAGTCCCAACATCGCCGCCCCACCCTTGACCGAGTGAGCCGCTCGGAATACTTCATTGAGCAATTCTGGATCTTCAATCGTCGTTTGTAGATTGAGCAATCCCTGTTCAATCGTATTGAGGTGGTCTTTCGCCTCCTCAATAAAATATCCCATAATCCGTTGTTGCTGTTCAAGTTGCATATCAGTAATCAGTAATCAGTTATCAAAAAAGGCGGGCAATGGGGAATAGGGAATGGGCAATGGATAAGAGTTTTCTTCCAACAAATAACCGGGTCTGTTTCTTCCCTATAGCAAGATTACCTATTGCCCATTCCCCATTCCCCTATCTGCATTATCAGTAATCAGTTTGTCAATGGTTAATTAATTTGTAATTCGTAATTCGTAATTTTCCGAGACTAACCCTTCTCCGAGGAATCAACGCGGAAGCGTTCCACCGATGTCAGCAGGTCTCGCGCCACCCCCACGAGTTTAGTTAAGGCACTGGATACCTTTTGGGCCTCGGTGGAAGTTTCTTGGGCGCTATGTTCAACGGCTCGCATCACCTGGGCGACGGCGCGGGCGGTTTCGTTTTGTTCAACGGTATCCGCCGTAATTGAACGTACCAGAACATCAATGCGGTTCGTTACCTGGATAATGTCATCTAGGGCGCGTTTTGCCTGTTCCGCCAAAAGAGTCCCCTCAATCACCTGTTGATGACCTTGGGACATCGCCATCATCACCGTGTTAGTCTGGCTTTGAATTTGCATCACGAGTTGTTCAATATCCTTTAAGGATTTCGCCGACTTATCCGCTAACTGTCGGACTTCATCGGCAACAATCGCAAATCCCTTACCCGCCTCCCCAGCCCTTGCCGCCTCAATACTGGCGTTTAAAGCTAGTAAGTTAGTTCGGGAAGCAATTTGAGAAATAAGCCCCACAATTTTAGAAATTTCTTGAGATGATTCCCCTAAACGCTTGACTTCTCGGCTAGTTTCTGCTACCGTTTCTCGAA
>DMPJ01000559.1:9586-11210 GCA_003456035.1 Planktothrix sp. UBA8402 | reverse complement strand
TCAAGGTAGCTGCTAATTCCTCAGCCTGGCGGAAAGCATCCCCGGCGACATCTTTCGCAAAGGTGGCGCTATCGGTGGCTCCCTTACTCACCTGACGGGCAGCTTGTTTCACCTGTACCACAATTTCCCGCAGGTTTTGAATTGTCAGGTTAAAAGAGTCAGCCACCGCCCCCAAAACGTTAGCCGTCACTTCTGCGGTTACGGTTAAATCTCCCCGGGCAGCCCCTTCCACATCATCCAACAGCCGAATCACCTGACGGTGTAAATCATCTCTCGCGTCTTCTTGTTCCTTAGCTTTGCGTTGGGCTTCTCGGGTAATACTTTGAATAAATTGAGCCGCATGGTTGAATTTAGAAGACATTTTCCCAAACTCATCCGAAGCAAAAACTGTGGCGCGGGCGTCTAAATTACCCTTACTAATTGCATCGAACTGAGCTTGTAAATCGTCTGTGGCTTTAGCAATTTGTTCAGCGCTGATCCGACCTAACCCCCAAGTAGCCAAAAAACTGGTCGCCCCGGCTACGGAGGTGATCAGCCATCCTGTAACTCGTAGATAATCTACCACTTCGGTTTTATTATTTAAGGAGGCGGTACGAGTGGCAATATTGGTGGCCGTTGCTACTAAAATTAAGGTCACAAGTCCCGTCCCCATAGCTGTATACAAGGGTTTACGTTTCAGCGAAGCATTTTCCAAGAAAGAGAATGCCCCTTGTTCGTTCGTAACCATTGTATCCATAGCATCCCCTGAGTCTTGACCCAAGCTGGTTACGGCCGATGCGGTGTATGCGGTATTAAAAATATCATCATCCCGAATCGCTGAACTATCACTATCGAGGGTACTACTGCTGCTGGTATTATTAGCAAATTTATGATCTAGGTTGCTAAAGCCTGAATCAACATAAATATCATTATCCCCATTTTCCGTGACCCCAAAATCGCCAGTTTCATCAAAATCATCAAAATCTTCTAAGAAATCATTTTGTGTTAGGATTGGAGCCTTACCGTTTTGAGAATGACCATTGGTGTCATTCATTTCAGAAGTTACATCAAATGAATCCCCAAACGTATCCTCATCCGAAGGATCGAGATCAAAACTGTTGGGAATACCAGTCGCATCAAAGACTGCATCATCTGGGTCTTCATACTCTTCCTGATGAATATAATCGGGGATTGTTTCACCATTCACACCATCGAGATCCTCAGAGTCGTCGTCGAGATCGGAAAAATAGGAATGATTAATAGCATTATTAGTTAATAGCGTTTCATCTTCGTTGCTTTCAACCGTATCCAAAACCTTGAAGTTTGCCGTCATGTTAGGGGAGTCCGGGGGTAAAGGGACAGAATCGTCGGCATCATCAACGAAGGGTTCATCGGGAAAACTAAAACCCAAATCCAGATCGGGGTCAAACTCCTCCTCAAATAAGGTCGTTTCCCTTGCAGAAACGAAACCATTGACAGGATAGGATTGATCCGGGATAAACTCCTGGGCAGAATCGGCGGCATCTTCTATGGGTGCAAAAATATCATCGAGTTCTGCTTCAAAGCTCAGGTCGGAGGAAGCCGTAGCAACGGAATGGGAAGCGGGAGAGGACTCTGCTTGGTGGTCGTCCAAATCCCCCAGTTC
>DMPJ01000559.1:0-9563 GCA_003456035.1 Planktothrix sp. UBA8402 | reverse complement strand
AATCTATTTCCATGTATGACCTGGCTGCGGGTTCGACCGAATGTTGTTTGTCTTTACTAGAGGTTGGGGACTCGAACAAATCTAATAGGTCATCCTCAGAAGAAAATAAATCCCCACTTAACTGTTCAATATCACTGACGCTGGCATTATCGTCCCCAAAGCTCTGGCTATGGTCAGAGGGTTGATCATCTTCTTCTAGTGTAAACGGATCGGCCTCTAATTGAGTTAAGGAATCTTGATCATCTAGGGGGTTGGGGGATGTTCCTTCATCGAATTCATCCCCCGGGGCAAAAGGATTATCCTCAGCATAAGTTAGGGGAGATTGACTCTCTAAAAATTCTAAATTATCGGGTTCATCCCCTAGATTTTGGAACCCAAAACCACCCATAGAAACTTCCAAATCGGGATCTGATAAATCTAAGTCAGAATCGTCTAATTCTTGGAAATCAAAGTTATCCTGCAAATCATTAAAATCCTCCTCCTCATGGCTTGACCCATTGCTTGAATTGCCATTCAATTTGTGAGTTTGATCAACATGATGGGATTCCAAATCTAAATCGGGCTTTAATAAATCAATCGGGGATTTACCATTCGCCGAACCATTGGATTCTTCAACATAGTCAGTTAAGTCTTGGGTAAAATCCATCTCGTCATTATCATTTTCTTGATTCAGAAGGCTATTAAAAACAGCTTGGGAATCGAGGCTATCATCGAAAGTGCGGATCTGCTCTAAGTATTGGTCAGTATCTGAAACGGCTTGATTAGCTTGTTCTAGTAATTCGGAATCATGGGTCAAGTTGAACACGGCGACATACTGCTCACGAGCCACATCATACCGTTGTAACCCATAGTAGATATGACCGCAGAGAAGACGGGCGGAGGGATCTTCTGGATAATCTTCGATTAGTTGATAAATCAGCGCCGCCGCCTGTTCATAATTTCCCTGAGAGTAAGCCTCTGCTGTTTGTTGGTACTCCTGTAGGAAGTCTGTGCTTATTGCCATGAGCGATTCCCCTTTTGACTTTAAAGTTTAGTGTTAAGAGTGTTTAACAGTTAAGATTTCAATGTAGGAACACAGATTATATCAATGTAAATAGAACTGGCTATACCTGTGACGGGTCACGTTGCCCAACGAGCGGATCTCAGAATTGCTATTTGGTCTAAGAGTCGCAGGACACCGCCAGTCGCTCCAACTTGCCACTCTCCTTTAATAAAAGGAGTCATACTATCGCTGACTTGGGTGGGCATTTGCATTTTATCAGGGTCAAGCCATGCCATATCATTGACTTTATCAACCGCCAATCCTAATATAATGTCTTGGTCTTCGACTGCAATAACGTGGATCTCTGTGCGATCAGTATTCAGGGGAGTTGAATCGCCTAAAAACTGGCCTAAATCAGCGACCCAAATCACTCGACCCCTGAGATTGAAGGTTCCCAGCAACAGGGGGGAAACATTAGGAATCGGAGTCATCCGGTCTGGTGATTGGAATAACACCTCCCGAATTCCAATGGCGGGAAAGGCGAATTCATCCCCCGAAGGGACGAAAAAGCGGAGATGTGGCTCCCCTTCAGGAGTTTGCAATTCTTGAAATTCTGGACTATCTGTTCCTTGCCCGGTTAAAAAATCAGAATTCCCAACCATAGTTATATTTCACCTATCCTCTAAGTAATTGTTTAACGGTTCCCACTAATTCTTGGGGTTGAAAGGGTTTAGCAATATAAGCATCTGCCCCCTGTTTCATCCCCCAATAGCGATCAAATTCTTCCCCTTTGGAAGAACACATGACGATGGCAATATTGCGGGTGTCGGGATCGGATTTGAGGCGACGACAGAGTTCGTAACCATTCATCCGAGGCATGACAATATCTAGCACCATTAAATCGGGGCGGTTTTTTTGCACTTCTTCGAGTGCTTCCACACCGTCGGTCGCGGTACTGACTTTTAAGCCATTCTGCTTGAGAAGATCACAAATCATCTCCCGTTGAGTGACACTATCTTCCACGACCATAACTGTATTCATCTTTCTTCTCCCTTAGAAACTCCCAAATTACCTATAATCATATTGGCGGTGGGTGCCCAAGTGGAACGGGGTTTATGCTGCATTACAAATTTATCGTATAGTTTAAGAAAACCTTCGCACCTCAAAAAAGGTGATTCTTTTTTAATTATACAAATCTTTGACAGCCGAAACTGATCCAGCCTCCGGTTTTCTTTCTAGTTCTATGATTGACTCCAGGTGGACTTTAACTGCTAACTGAACTTGATTGATAATTTATAGGGTTTCTAGCTCGGTCATAAATTCATCTTCTAAATCTGTATTAATCGAGGCATCTATTATTTTTCCTGGCCCGATATAGGTCTCGACTAATGTTAATAATTCTGCATCTCCAAAGGGTTTAGTTAAGTAATTCGTGGCTCTAACCATCCGAGCTTTGAGGCGATCTATAAATCCACATATTCCAGTTAACATAACAATCGGAGTTTGACGAAAAGCCGTAGAATTTCTTAACATAGCACAGATTTCATAACCATTTAATTCGGGCATCGCAATATCACAAAGAATTAAATCAGGTTTAAGTTGAAAAACTAAGCTTAATGCTTTTAAAGGATTCCCGATTGCTGTAGCTTCATAGCCATGTTCTTTTAAAATGATTTCAACGGTTTCCCGAATCACTATATCATCATCAATACACACAATTCTAGGGCTGCGGTTCCTATCAGCAAGGGGTTCTGGAACACTCAATATATTTTCAGGATGGGGGGCTAATAGTTGTACTAATCCCTGTTGTACAAAGGGATAAATAGCTTTTGCCACCATGACAATATCTCGATGTAAATAACGGGAAATCTGACGAATTGAAGTTTGACCATCTGCCCAATGATTCAAACTTTCAAACACTTGGGGTCTGACGGTTTTTTGTAATTTTGATCTATCTGTAATTAAGGGACATTGGTTCGGCGAAGTAATATGGGGATGGAATTTCTTCCATTCTTGAACTTGTTTGAAAATATGCGCCAGGGCGGGGCTAATTTCTAAAGTGGTTAACTGGGGTGCTAATCCTGATCCCATTTCAAAAATAAAAGCACCTTGATGTAAACTCAGGAGGTCAAATAGAGTTTCCTGAACCATACAATGAACAATACTACGCGCGATTTCTGGGGTAATCACTTGATTTTCTAGCAACGCCCACAAGTACCCATATTCTGGAGCATTGACCGAAGTGATGGAAGGAACTTCTAAATCTGTGAGAACGGTTTCAGCTTTATAGCGCCGTAAATAATCGCGCAACCTCATCAGGCTACCTTCGCTTTGGCCCGCATAGACAATTCTACCATTCCAGGAAAATACTAGCCAACATTGTCCATTTAGACGGCTGTGATGGCGTTCCATTTCAGTCGTCACCTGGGGTGAACTGTAAGCTTCTACCATGAGTTCCCCCGTTCTCTGGCCAAGCTCAATCAGTTGTAAAATACTGCGAATATCAATTTCGTTTAAAGAGCCTTGCATTTAGCAAGTTGCCTCCTGCAAATCAGTTTTTTTGTTTATGTGAGCTTGCCTACTTATTTTGAGTTTTAATCTCCCTAGCTTATTAATGGCTTTTTTTGGTTAGTAGAGCGCGGATTAATTTGCTCAATGTTATGTATTATATACACATCCTAAATCTATTAATCAACATTATCGAATTCGGTTTATAGAAACAGAGGAAAGTTACACGTCCAAAGCATCGTTTCTCGATATAGATTTTCTACCTACATTTGGTGAAAAACCATAAGAGGGAGTTAATTGTCAACAATTTTTCCAGAAAACTCAGTGTAATTACGGAATATAATTGATATACTTGAACGATAAAGGCAGTTTTGTTATCGTTGGCTGCCCTGGTTGAAGGATTAAAAGTTGAATTAGGGGGTAAAACGATTATGGTTTCTAGCCTAACACTAAAAAAAACAATAGCATGGGTTAGCTGTTTGCCCTTAACTGTGGCTCTGATTTTCGCCATCGGGATGAAATTCGAGGCTACCACCCAGGTAAATTTAGCTCAATTGTATAAATATCTGGACACCTCACAGTTAATCTGTGAATACGTTCCTCCTGATACGGGAAAACCCCCGGAAGGAGATGGTTCAGGTTCTCGAACCTAACCTAAAACGGGCGGAGATTTCCAGATTTGGTTTTCTTGAATTAAGGTATGTACTCGCCAGCTTGGGTCTGACTGCGGATAATCCTCTCGATAATGGCCTCCACGACTTTCCAAACGAAACGCTGCACTCTTCAAAATCAACTCACCAATATTCAGTAAATTATTGGTTTCCCCCCACTGTTTTAGGTCACTGTGGGCTATTTCTTGTATCTCCATTTCAGCCGAAGAACTCGGATGTAGAGTTGACAGAAATTGGCTGATGGGCAAAGCTAAAAATTCTTCAGACCAAGATTTCACCTGCATTAATCCCTCCTGCAAATGATCAGACTGGCGACAGATTCCGGCACAGCGCCATAGAACATCGGGCAACTGGGATCTAATTGTTTTAATTGTAGCATATTGTTCCTCCCAATTTGATCCAGGTAATATTAAGGGCTTTACCGTCCTAGGTAGAGAAACAGACTCATCGAAGCTCGATTCAGTTTCAACCAGATCGATATCCTGAATCAATGCCATTTGAGCACCGAATACTAAACATTCTAGCAAAGAATTACTAGCTAAACGATTAGCCCCATGCACTCCGGTACTAGCCGTTTCACCTACGGCGTAGAGTCCAGGGATAGAAGTTTGACCTTGGGTATTAGTGACAATACCTCCCATCCAATAGTGGGCTGCCGGGGTAACAGGAATGGGTTCATGTAGAATATCCACGCCCCATTGTTGACATACCTGAATAATATTTGGAAACCGATACTGGATTTTCTCCGCCGGAATTGACCGTAAATCTAACCAAACCTGTTCCGCATTAGCTCCGTCAATTTGACGTAACTTTTGTAAATGGCTGAAAATTGCCCGACTGACTATATCTCTGGGGGCTAATTCCCCCCGTTGATCATAATCAAAGACAAACCTCCGCCCCTGGGAATCAATTAAGTGGGCTCCTTCCCCTCGCACCGCCTCACTAATTAAAAACCTAGGTGCCCCTGGTTTAGTTAAAGCTGTGGGGTGAAATTGGAAAAACTCTAAATCTCGAAGTAATGCTCCTGCTCTCCAAGCCATCGCCACCCCATCCCCGGTACTAACACCAGGGTTAGTTGTATGAGCAAAGACTTGACCTCCTCCCCCGGTTGCCAAGACAACAGCCTTCNNCACCCAATAAATGCGATGATTATGAATTAAACTCACGCCCTGACAACGTTTACCAGAGTTATCCATCCATAAATCCAAGGCAAAGGCAGGGGAAATAATTTTAATATTCGGTCTTTCTAAAACTCGTTCTGTTAAGGTCGTAATTACTGCACGTCCGGTTGTATCGGCGGCGTGTAGGACTCGGTGACGGGAGTGGGCGGCTTCTAAGGTTAGGGCTAACTGGCTTTGATGCCGATCAAAAGCTACTCCTAATTCTACTAAACGATGAATACATTCGGGTGCGTGATTGACTAGAAACTGAACTGCTTCTAGTTCACATAAACCCGCCCCAGCTTTTAATGTGTCTTCTAAGTGCAGCAGGGGAGAGTCATCGGTGGAAATTGCCGCAGCAATGCCTCCCTGTGCCCAATCACTGGCTGATAGGGGTAAAATATCTTTACTGACTAGGCCAATACTCAAATGTTCGGGTAAACTCATAGCCGTATATAACCCCGCCGCCCCTGTCCCTATAACCAATACATCAAAGGTTAAGGGCAGGTCGGAAGTTAGGGAAAAATCAATAGAGGTCATGGGTCAGTGCCAGGATAGGTTGATTTGAAGTCACAGATCTGGACACTCTCGGTGACGGATTGAAACAGATTTAACTGACTTTGAAGATTATGTTAACTTTTTTTTAAGTCCGTCAACATAATCCTAACATTCTGACACTGAATCCCAGAGAATAGCTTAGTCGTAAGCCCCAACATTTAACCGTTGGTCGCCTTCAATAAATACGGATTCTGAAGGCGTTACGGTAAAGTTATCTAAATTCTTTTGGAGAATTCCTTTTTGTTTTTCTGTCAAACCAGAAATTTTCAATACATCTTCCACAGAATTATAGGGAGCATTCTTAATAATGACTGACCCTAAGTTCGGAAACATCCCTTTGTATTGACGAAAATCTCGCAGGTCGCTATTATTCAAGTCCAATTTATTGCGAACTGTGGCCATCTTCTCGTCAACACGATTTTTCCGAGGAGCTTCCGTTGCTAAGATCGGAGAAATAACCCCATACTGCATCACATTCAAGTTTGCAGCTAAAACATTTTGATGTCCAGTCCCTGCGAAGCAACCGACTATCAAAACTAACAAAGCTAACAGGCGACTTAATCGTTTCATCAACGCTTTTCTCCCAACTGATATAAACAGCATTTACAAGAATTTGATATTTTCAGGCTTAGTAGCAGACTGTATTTTACCATCTTACGAACCTTTACTTCAGTAGCAAAGTTCAATGGAAAAACTTGCTGCTCCCCTAGCGAAAAACCCCGGATTTGGAAGTGATCTCAAATCACAGTTCAGTTTATGCTTTTGTCAAGCTTTTCCAGTTTTATGTAAACTTTCTTAAAATTTGTTAATAGTTGCGGGGATGAAAATGGAGATTGTTGATTCTATCTGAGGTGGCTTAAATATAAGTTTAAATTATAGAAATAGTGTTATTGTTTTGAATTTTAAAATTAAATCTGGTTTTTTGGCTAATTTTGTCAAGAGGTTATTGAAATTTAGTTGCAACTATTGACGAAATTACGCCGTTTGGTGCTATAATACAAAAAAAATAATCTGGGGGAGTTTGACTTATTTTGAAAACAGGGGTTAAGATCCTATATTTTCCTTGTAGTCCTAATGTTACATCAATTGATTTTGCCCTAACTGTTGTACAAATTTTTTAGATGCTGAGTTGAGGACGACAGGGTTGGGCTTGACAAAAATACAATTTTGTGTATCAAAGCCTTTTTTGCCGTTTTAAGCGTTTCCAACGGGATGATTTCAAATTGATTAATAATTGTCGCATCTGTTTAAGATTAACGGGTTTTCCCCCATAGCGCCAACCCATATAGGCTTGAGAGATTTCATCAATTACTTCACATTCTGAGATCGGATGATATTGATGTAACCAAGACGCATATTCTAAGGGGGTTTGGGTTGGAGATTTGGGGTATCCAATACCCGCTAAAACCTGTAAAAGTTGTTGATAGAGACTTTCTTCAGGAGGTAATTTTGCTAACCAGCGACGATAGCGCCAACCTCGCCAAATATCCCAACTTAACCACCCGAAAAATCCCATAATTGTTGTGATAATTAATCCGCTAAAAATCCCTAACCATCCTTGAGTAAATAAACTAAAAAACCAGCGAATAACTTGAAATAACCATAAAATTAAAGTTCCTAAAATCAATTGTAATCCATTCGCAACCGGAGAAGGTAGCCAACCCGCCACCCAATCCCAAAACGCTTTTAACGCACTAAAGGTTTGATTTTCCTCCACCGAAGGGGGAATTAAATCCATCCCCGGAATTGGATTAAATGCAAACCAACCATATTTAGGGAAATATACCTCCGTCATCGCCAAAGCATCGGTATTTTTAACTACATATAATCCCGTAAACGGATTAAATTCTCCTGGGTTAAACCCCGCCACCAGTCGCGCTGGAATCCCAATTGAACGTAACATCATGGTTAAAACTGTGGAAAAATGATCGGGGTAGCCTCCGGTAATTTTTTTTCCGGGGGGACTATCTTGATAACCAAAAAGAAAGGCTTCGACTAGATCTTCATGTTTTCTTAAAAATGGCGGTTCTTGTTGTAATTTATAATTAGGGTTTTGTTTGAGATACTGGGCTAAATATAAGACTTTTTCATAATTTGAATCTAAGGGTTTCTTGTTTTGGGCGACTTGATGCACACTGGCTAAAATTTCTTCTGTCTTTTTCCTAACTTGCTCTTGAATTTGATCGGGAACTTGTAAATAGTATTTTTTAATTGCTGGAGGATAGTCTGTAGAGGTTTGTTGTAATTGCTGGCGATTCCGATAGGGAACTTGAGAAATTACCGTGTAGGTCATTCCTTCTCGTAATTCTAAAGGCGATCGCAAATTCCCATCGGGATCAATAGCAATTTCCTCAGTAGGGAAATAGATTTCCTTCGCCTTATTCATCGCCGGAATTAAACTAGGAAGTTGTTGAAGCACGGTATAACTCTGGACAACTTCTTGAGTTTTTGCATTAGTTATTAACGGAAATAAATTGAATTGATATGACCAATGNNTGCATTAGTTATTAACGGGAATAAATTGAACTGATACGACCAAGACGGACGTTTTAAGGTGAGAGTTTTATTATTCCGAGAAATTTCCCATCCTTGTCCAGTATAACGATCAAAAGCCACCACTCGCCAAAATCCTCTGGCTTGCGATCGCACCCTTAACACCTCTTGAGGCTTTAATTCTCCGCGTAAATTCTGATTAATTTTGGTATTGAAACCATAATAGAAGGTATCATTTAGAGTTCCCGCCCCCGTCTCTTGATTTAATCCGGTGCCACTTCCCGCAGAATTATTATTATTATTATTTCCCGAAGATACATAACCAGGATTTAGAATGCGTTGTCCATCAAATTGTCCGGGGGGCAGATCAATCGGAGAACTGACTGGAAAAGTTCTTAATTGATAACTAGGAAACCGGGGAAGAACTGCAAAAATAGTTAATCCCAAAGAAACAACGACTAAAAAAATAATTCCTAAAGACTTAAAATTAACTCCGCTTCCGGGTGGCTGGGGTGTTTTTTTAGAGTTAAATTGAATATCCCCCAACCCTAAACGAGAGCGATAATCTAAAATTAAAGTTGGTAAAGCTAAAGCCAAAAATACTAATACCACAGGCCCAAAAGCCAGGGTTTGACTGAGAGTTCCCGCTACTCCGATTAAAATTAATCCAATCACCATCGAATAGCCTAAATCCTTGCGCCGGGGTAAATCAAAACTGTGTAAAACCTGTAATTCTATTAATAATCTCGCCAACGCTAATCGCGTATCATTCATTTCCCCAAACAGTCGCCCAAAAAATACAGCCAGGGTAACTAACATTCCAATGGCAATACAAAATTTAACAGGCACATTGCGATGGTAGCGACGAAACCAACTCCAGGTTGCTCCGACAATGCTTACAGGAATTGCCCATAAATTAAGAGGTTCCTCAATAGCAATATCTGTGGCAATAATCCCGGCAATTACTAATAACTGCACCAANNAATCCGTCGCCATAATTGACTGATTAAGGGGATTGAATTTGTCATCTTTTCGGCTTGAGGATTAGGAAAATTAAGAGCTTCCATCCTACTCTAACCTAATCTGACCTAAACTTCAATCTGTTCGGGTATTTCCTATTTCCTATTCCCCATTCCCCATTCCCCATTCCCCATTCCCCATTCGTAATTCGTAATTCGTAATTCGTAATTC
>DMPJ01000409.1:3535-5090 GCA_003456035.1 Planktothrix sp. UBA8402 | reverse complement strand
TCCTTGTCATCAAGCCTATTTAACGGCGATGGGGGTACAGTCTTCCCTAGCAGTTCCGATTTTACTCCATACACTGAATACCGTTGACTCAGAAAAACCACTACTTTGGGGATTATTAGTCTCTCATCACGCCGAACCTAAAGAGATTTCTGAATCCGATATCGAAGTTATCCAATTATTAGTTGATCAATTGGCAATTGCGATCGCCCAGGCTAATTTATTGAGCCAAACGCAACAAAAAGCCCAACAGGTCGCCACGATTAACAGCATTGCCTCTCTCCTCCATGAACAGCCCACCATTGAACTGCACGCGGCCTTAGAATCCACCATTAAAGCCCTTGACGGGGTGGGAGGCAGGCTCTATCTTCATGCCCATTCCTCGACGCAAAGGTCAGTGCTGACTTGGGGTAAACAGCCAAATGCGACCATCGGTATCGCTTCGGGTATTTTAGAAGAACATCCCCTGTGGCAACATTGGTTAAGTCAAGGTGATGAAACTCCCTCCCCTCATGCGACCGCACCTGATCAAGCCCTATCTCCTTGGGTGATTACGGATGTTTATAAAGAACATCAATGGCGAGTTTTAAGACCAGCATTTAAGTCTACGTCGATCCGAGGATTATTAGTTTTACCGATTGAATGTCGTCAACAATTATTGGGTGTGCTGACAATTTTTCGGGAAGAAATTGATACAGAGACTCTATGGGCAGGCGAATTTGATCCAAGTATGAAACAGGCAATGCCTCGACAGTCTTTTGAAATTTGGCGAGAATCTAAACAAGGGCAAGCTCAACCTTGGACAGAAACAGAATTAACCTTAGCAAAAGCATTAAGCCATCAATTTGGAATGGCTATTCAACAATACAGATTATATCAAGAAGTTCAGATTTTAAATCTTGATTTAGAGCAGCAAATTGAAGAAAGAACGGATCAACTCAAACGATCATTAGATTTTGCTAAAACCCTAGAAAGAATTACGGATCAAATTCGTCGGACACTGGATTTAAACGCTACTTTATCTTGTTTAGTTCGGGAAGTTAGAGCTTTATTAGATACGGATCGAGTTGTTATTTATAGATTTATCAATGAACAAGCGGGAGAAGTCGCGTTTGAAGATCGCAGAGAATTAATTCGCTCGATTCTGGGAATAAAAACACCAGAGGATTGTTTTCCGATGGAGATGGTAAATCTTTATCGAGAAGGAAGAATGCGAGCTATTTGTGATATTTATAACGAAAATTTAGCCCTTTGTCATCAGGAATTTTTAGAAAATTTGCAAGTCAAGGCTAATTTAATTGTTCCGATTAATCAAGAGTCTAAATTGTGGGGATTATTAATTGCCCATGAATGTACCCACACTCGAAATTGGCAGGATGAGGAATTAGATGTTTTACAACAATTAGCGGATCAGGCGGCGATCGCTATTGCTCAAGCCGAATTATACGAACAAAGTCGCACATCCGCCCAAAATGAACAAGCAAAAGCCGAACAACTTACCCATACTCTAAATGAGTTACAAAAAACCCAAAGTCAACTGATTCAAACCGAAAAAATG
>DMPJ01000409.1:0-3529 GCA_003456035.1 Planktothrix sp. UBA8402 | reverse complement strand
TTTGGCAACTTAATCTACGCCGATGAATATAGCCAAAATTTATTAACTCTAATTCAACTTTATCAACAACATTATCCCTATCCTCAACCGGAAATTGTTAAATATATCAGCACCATTGAGTTAGATTTTATTTCCCAAGATCTACCTAAAATTTTGGAGTCTATGCAGAGTGGTGCCGATCGGATTCGTCAATTAGTGCTATCTTTACGCAATTTTGCCCGACTGGATCAAGCGGATTTAAAATTTGTTGATATTCATGAAGGAATTGAAAGTACATTATTACTATTACAACATCGCCTGAATATTGATTCAGACGCTCCAGAAATTAAAATTAAGCGACAATATGGCAACCTTCCTCAAGTGGAATGTTATGCCAGTTTACTCAATCAAGTGTTCATGAATATTCTTAGCAATGCCCTAGATGCGTTAACATTAAAAAGTACCGGAGCGGATCAGTCTCTTTTTAACTCAGAACAGACACAACCATCCCTAGAAATTCGTACAACCCTGGGGGATGAAATTACAGCAGCACCTAAAATTGTGATCTCGATCATTGACAATGGAACTGGTATTCCTAACGCCTTACTTCCCCATATCTTTGATCCGTTTTTTACCACAAAACCTGTGGGTCAGGGGACGGGGTTAGGGTTATCAATCAGTTATCAAATCATTGTTGAAAAGCATCATGGATCGCTAAAATGTCTGTCTGATTGGGGGATAGGAACAGAATTTAGAATGGAAATTCCTCTGCGGCAATCTCTAGCTGATGTTAGCGTCGATTCGTGAACAGCAAAATTAATATTCAAGATTATGAGTGATGTTTTATACTGTAGATAGGTTGGCAAACTGATGATACTAGGCACTTGTATGATCGTAAATCGACATCAATGGAAGCAGTTACGAGAATGCTGTCTAAATGACGGTACTTTTGCTCAATTACAGGGGATTTTAAACCTAAAACTCCTGCCTTATGAACTAGAAATATCCGGTGTGACGAGTTGGGGAGATTTAGAGGATCTTGCTGAGAATAGCGAGGATATTTTTGTCCAATATGATCTTAATTTACGTTATGTTCGGATTAATTTAGCCGGGGCGAGCACCCTGGGGATTCATCCCTCGGAAATTGTTGGCAAAACCAATCAATACTTTTTCCCTCAACAAGCTGGGGAAATGGATAAATTCGTCGAGTATGTGTTAAGAACAGGTGAAAATATTCGGGTGAATCAAGAAATTTCTTTCCCCACCGGAGCCAAAATTTATAATAGTTTATATACCCAGATAAAAGATGCAAATGGGAAAGTTACGGGGGTGATTGGAGTTTGTCGAGATGTCACCCATTTAAGCCAACTTCAGGATCGATCAAATCCTCCGTTAATTCAAGCTCAATTGCAATCTCAATCCTACAAATCTTTAACAACAATAATTGAGCAAATCAATCAATGTTTGGAGTTAGAAACCCTATTAAAAACTACAACAGCACAACTTCAGCAATACCTCAAAGTTGATCGAGTGGCAATTGTGCAATGGTATCGGGATGCAGAAAATATTCAAGGAAAATATATTGCTGAAACGGTTTCACCTGAGTTTGAATCTCTGTTAAATTTCGAGATCACAACGGAGGAATTATTGGGTTTTAATCCCGCCGAAAACAATCAAAAAGCTCTGGTAGTTTCAGATATTTATTATAGTAAATTTAATCCATTAATGTTACAATGGATGATAGATTCTCAAGTTAGAGCCAATTTAGGTATTGGTTTATATCAAAATCAACAGTTATGGGGATTTTTATGGGTACATAACCACCAACGCCGAGATTGGCAACCCGATGAAATTGAATTGATCACAGAAATTGCTAAACATTTAGGAACAGCTATTGGGCAACGAGAGTTAAGTCAAGCCAACTCTCAACAATTAGAACAACAAAAAACTTTAACCAGGGTAATTAGTCGAATTCGAGAAACATTAAATCTCGATCAGCTTTTTCAATCCACAGTAACAGAAGTCCGACAGCTTTTAAATGCTGACCGGGTTGGTATTTTTCGTTTTTACCCCGATTCCCGATATGAAGAAGGCGAATTTATCTCAGAAGATGTGGTGGCAGAATTTGATTCGGCTATAGCCAAAAAAGTTAAAGATCATTGTTTTTCTGAACAGTTTTCTCATCTATATCAGCAGGGTCAAATTAATGCTGTTGATGATATTTATCAGGCTAATTTACAAGACTGTCATGTCAAAATTTTGGCTGAGTTTCAAATTCGAGCTAACTTAATTGTTCCTCTGCTCAAAGGTCAAAAACTTTGGGGTTTACTGTGTATTAATCAATGTAACTATCCTCGCCATTGGCAATCGGAAGAAATAGAATTTGTGAGTCAAATTGCTCAAAATTTAGAAGTAGCTTTACAACAAATTGATTATATTGAACAAGTGCAAGAACAGGCTAAAACAGTTGTACAGTTAACCGAAAGACAAAAATCCGCCGAACAGCAAAAATTATTATATCAAGTTATTGAAAAAATCAGAAATTCCTTAGATATTACCACTATTTTTAATACTACTGCTGCCGAAGTAAGAGCGTTGTTAAATGCAGATAGAGTTGTGGTTTATCGCTTTAATTCTGATTGGTCAGGTTATTTTGTCGCGGAATCTGTGATTGAGGGATGGAACTCTTTACTTAATACTGTTCCCATGATTCAAGATACCTATTTACAAGAAACATTAGGAGGACGTTATCGAGATATTCAAAGCTATGCTGTTGATGATATTTATACCGCCGGACATGATTCATGTCATGTTCAATTACTTGAAAAATTACAAGCGAGATCCTATATAATTGTGCCGATTTTACAAGGAAAATCCCTCTGGGGATTACTAGCGACTTATCAAAATTCCTATCCTCGTCATTGGCAGGAAGAAGAAGTTAAATTATTAGCTCAAATTGGGACTCAATTCGGAGTAGCTTTACTTCAGGCTGAACTTTATGCTCAAACTCAAAAAAGAGCCGAAGAATTGGCTGAAGATTTACAACAAACCCAAAGTCAATTGGTACAAAGTGAAAAGATGTCAAGTTTGGGGCAGTTAGTCGCTGGAGTTGCCCATGAAATTAATAACCCGGTTAATTTTATTTATGGAAATCTGGGTTATGCTACGGACTACACCAGAGATTTATTAGAGTTAGTCCAGTTATATCAAAAACTATATCCCGATATTTCCCAGGAGATTGAAGACAAAATTGAAGACATTGAATTTGATTTTATCCAAGAAGATTTACCTAAGATTTTATCTTCGATGAAAGTCGGAGCCGACCGGATTCGTCAATTAGTTTTATCTTTAAGAAATTTCTCCCGTTTAGATGAGTCTGAGGTAAAACCTGTTGATATTCATGAGGGGATTGATAGCACTCTATTAATTCTCCAACATCGCTTGAAATCCAAACCAGAGCGTCCTACTATTGAAATTATTAAAAAATATGGTAAATTACCAAAAGTAGAGTGTTATGCTGCTCAATTGAATCAAGTATTTATGAATATTA
>DMPJ01000301.1 GCA_003456035.1 Planktothrix sp. UBA8402 | reverse complement strand
TTATTTTTAGTTGTTTTGGGTTGAATGGGAGGAATATACCTATGAATTAATCCTTCGGGTAATTCTTGTAAAAACATCGAGGGTATACAGGATTCTAAAGTCCCCCATAACCGCCGTTAGCAAGCATGGGTTAAAAATAATTGTTCCTGGGCGCGAGTAATTCCCACATAACATAAACGTCGTTCTTCTTCAATCGATAAGGGATCATTTAAACTGCGATNNTTGGGGAAAAGTCCCTGTTCTAAACCGACTAAAAACACAATTGGAAATTCTAAACCTTTTGCCGCATGGAGGGTTAATAAGGAAACGGCTTTTTGTCCTTCTTTTAAGTTATCTAAATCGGAAGCTAAGGACGCACTGGCTAAAAATCCGCCTAGGGTATTATCCTCATATTCTTCTTGAAATTGTGAGACGGCATTCGTTAATTCTTTAATATTTTCTAAGCGGTTTTCGGCTTCGTCGGTTCCTTCATTTTTCAAGTCTTGAATATAACCCGCATCCTGTAAAATTCCTTCTAATATTTGCATTGCGGAATGGTCTTCGATCCGTTCTTGCCAAGTTTTAATCGTTTGGGCAAATTGATTCACAGATTTGGCTGAACGTCCGGCTATGGTATTAACAGAGTCTTCATCACTAATTACTTCCCAAAGGGGAATTCCTAACTGTTTAGACACATTTAATAACCCGTCAATAGTTGTTTTGCCAATCCCTCGACGGGGAACATTAATAATTCTAAGTAAACTAATACTATCTGAGGGGTTAGCAATTACTCGTAAATAAGATATGGAATCCTTGATTTCTTTGCGGTCATAGAACCTTAATCCCCCCACAACGGTATAGGGAATATTATTTCTTAATAAGACATCTTCTAGGGCGCGGGATTGGGCGTTGGTGCGATATAAAATGGCAAACGCTCCATAATCTAATTCGGGATTTTGTTGGCTAATTTCTTGAATTTGTGATAAAATAAACTTGGCTTCATCTACTTCATCATCTGCCTTATAACAATAAATCGGTAGCCCTTCTCCTCTGGTGGGACGGAGGATTTTATCAATACGTTCGGTATTTTGTTGAATTAGATGATTAGCGACTTGTAAAATATTTTCCCGTGAGCGATAATTTTCTTCTAATTTAATCATAGTACGGGTATCGTCATCGGGGAGGCGATCGCCAAAATCCTGTTGAAATTCTAATAATATTTTATAGTCTGCCATCCGAAACGAATAAATAGATTGATCTACATCTCCCACGACAAAAATAGAACGATTTTGCCAATTTTTAATGGTTCTCGGGTTTTCCCCATTGGTAACTAATAAGCGAATAAAATTATATTGGGTGCGGTTAGTATCTTGATATTCGTCTACTAAAATATGACAAAACTTTTGATGCCAATAGGCTAATATTTGTTCATTTTGACTGAGTAAATCAACGGTAACTCTAATTAAATCATCAAAATCTAAAGCATTATTTGCAGCTAATTGAGATTGATAGGAACTATAAACTTCTGATACGACTCTACCATAATAATCGGGATTTTCTCTAGCATATTGTTGAGGAGAAAACCCTAGGTTTTTAGCATTACTAATCGAATATCTAATTTTTTTCGGCTCAAATTTCTTATCGTCTAAATTCATATCTTTGAGAACAATATGCTTAACTAATTTTTGAGCATCATCTTCATCAAAAATAGAGAAATTTTTATCCCACTTTCTCCCACTTTCGTCTTGATATTTATTAATATCATATCTCAAAATCCGAGCGCACAAACTATGGAAAGTTCCCATCCAAAGATGTTTGCTAATACTGCGATAAACCTTTGATTTCAAGCGGGTTTGTTCATCGGCTGCTAAAGCTGACAAGGGTTTTCCAAATTCGAGTTCTGCTTGTTGTTGAGCAAAAATTAACTCCACCCGTTCTTTAATTTCCTTAGCGGCTTTATTAGTAAAAGTCACCGCCAAAATATTCTCAGGATGAACCCGATGGCTGCGAATTAAATTAGCGATGCGATAGGTTAAAGCCCGTGTTTTACCCGAACCCGCTCCCGCCACCACCAGCATCGGGCCACAAAAATGTTCCACCGCTTGACGTTGGCAAGCATTGAGATGGCTAAGGAAATCAATAGTTTGAGTCATGGCTACAGAAAACACAGGAATTCAATTAATTCTATCCTATCTATAGCCGGGAATCGGGAATACCAGAACTAGAATTACTTAAGAGTTTTGAATTCGGTTGTAGGTCTGGTGAACCATATCCAATAAGGTTAATAACTGTTGCCATTGGTCATCCCCAGCCGAATTATTGCTGTGATGTTCTGCGGTTAAACGGTCTTTTAAATGCTTGAATAAATCATTAACCGATAAAACAATTTCCCTAGAAGAATTTTCTGTCTCGTCCCCATCATCGCCGGAATCCTCATCTTCTCCAGAATCTTCTACGTCTTGCTGAATATCCTGGGCTGTTTCTGCTAAAGTTAATGCCCGTTGAGCAATATTTTCAGGGAGTTTAGGACTTTCTCCTAAAGCAATCCGAGACAATTCTAGCAACAGTTGACGCACCTGTTCTATCCATTGGCTTTTTTGAGATTGCCAACCTGTGTTGGCTGGTTTTTGCAGAATATTTTGGGCTTTTTGAGCTAAAGGTAAGGCTTGAGTGGAAACACTGTCGGGCAATTTAGGACTATCTGCCAAAGAAGCGCGTGCTACTTCAATTAAGAAGTCATGGACTTGCTTGACCCACTGAAGATCGGATAATTGTGAACTTACTCTAGGCATATCTTAAACTCTAGTGATTTTTTACTAATAAATCTGGAACATCAACGCTCTACAAACAGTCCGCCATTATTCTCCGCAAGTCGCACTTCGCCTATAGTGGGGGATTTTTGGCAGATCATCAGTTGAAATAAATGTTTTCAGGCTTCGATTTTTTGAATCCTGAAAATTGATCTTAAAGTCAGTTTATCAAAAAACTGGGTTTAAAATTCCGTCCCGAGTTCCAGAGCTTCCGTAGCTATGTAGGACGGCTTTTGATTTACTTCTCTGTGAGGTTCCAGACCCCTTCCCAGGTTTCATCTGGGGGTTGGGTGGTTTCATACAGAATACAGCGATCAACGTGCAGTTTAGCCGCTTTATTCTTAGGATCAATTTCCAGGACGGTGAGAAATTCCCGTTTGGCAGTCCTTAAGGATTCTTTGGCTTTTGCCCCAAATTTACGTTTGGCTAAATCAACCATTTTCCGCAGTTTTGGTAAGGGCATCTCCGTCCCTTCGTCTTCTAACATTTGTTGTGTATGAATATCCCGAGTAAACTGTTTCAGTTTAGCTATGAATAATTTTTTAGTTTCCCGGGGAGTAAATCCCTTAATTTTCTCTGGTAAAATGGCTAAGGCTTCCTCCATAGGCATCTGTTTAAACTTATCTATGGCTAACCGCTTGATGGTGTTTTCATCTAATATTTCGGTTAGTTTCTCCAGAGAATTTTTTAATAACATTTGTCCTAATAAATCCTTATCATCATAAGACAATTTTTTCATCTGAACTTCGGAGATTTCTTCTATTTCCTCTAATAACGGGACAATTTCATCACTGGTTAATTTTTCGGTGGCGGGTTTGAGGTAATATTCCCGTCCGAGATGATAGTGATCGATGATCCCTTGTTGTTTTTCAGAAATAGGTCGAACTAATTTACCTTCACGAATTCCCACCAGTTCATAAATTCTCACGGGTTGGCTTTTTCCTTTGACGGTAATGAAGTCTAGTTCCCGCACAATCACCCGATCTGCATAATGGATATAGGTATTCTCGCTAATCACAATATCCGTGCCATATTGTTTACTGGTTCCTTCTAAACGGGAGGCTAAGTTAACTCCATCCCCAATAGAAGTTAATTCCATCCGTTTACTCGACCCAATATTTCCTGATACCACTTCATCGGAATGGAGACCCATACCAATAGCAATTGGCATTAACCCTTCAGCTACCCGACCTTTGTTATATTCGGCTAAACGGTAGCGCATTTCCACCGCCGCCTGCATTGCCATCCAGGGATGATCCGCAAGGGGGGCTGGAGAACCAAATACGGCCATTAACGCATCTCCGATATATTTGTCCAGGGTGCCTTTATATCCCAACACGGTGTCTACCATTTCCTCAAAATAGGAGTTGAGCATGGTGACAACTTCTTCGGCTTGCAGTTTTTCGGTTAAGGTGGTATAGCCCCGAATATCACTAAATAAAACGGTAACGTCTTTGCGTTTTCCTCCTAACCCGGTATCCCCACTGGCTAACAGTTGTTCCGCGACTTCTGGAGTCATGTAGCGATACATTAAGTTCTTGACTTCTTTCTCGCCACTAATATCTTCCATCACTACTAAGGCGCCACTAACTTTTTCGGGGTTATTGATATCAGACATGGAATTAATTGATAAATTAACACTCCTTGATGATTCATTTGTACCAGAGAATAAGGTTTGATCAGGATAATATTGTTGTCGATCTTTAGGATCTTTCGGGGCTAAAGCTAAATCGAACCATTTGCCAAAATCTCCGTCTTTAACCTGAATTAAATCTCGAACAGTCCGCCCCTTAACTACATCTTCTTCGCGTAGTCCTAAGAGTTCCATTGCACATTCATTGGTAGCAATCATTCTGCCTTCTTTATCAGTAGAAATTACCCCATTACTGAGCGATCGCAGAATATCTTTTTGTCGTTGTTCCTGTTCTTTGACTTTTTGGAATAATTTGGCATTTTGTAGCGCCACACCCGCTTGAATATTAAACGCCTGCATGAATTCTTAATCATTGGTATTAAAGCTGGCTTTCCATTGTTCGGGAGCTTCTGGCCAACTTGCGGGATCATAAGGAGGGTGTTCTCCTTGTTTTTTCTTATTAATTAATTGAGTCACACCAATAAGTTGATGATCGGCATTATATACGGGTGTACATAACATACTGCACGTCCGATATTTAGTTTTTTGGTCAGTTTGTTTAGAGGTTTCAGAACGAGGATCATTATAAAGATCAAAGGAAATTAATAGGGGTTCGCCACTTTGGGCAACAACTCCCGCAAATCCGGCGTTTCTAGGAATCCGAATTTCTACTAACTTGCCATTAATCGGTATTTTCGTCCAGAGTTCTCCTTTTTCTTCATCTAATAACCAGAGGGTACTGCGATCAGCATTCATTAATTCTTTAGCCTGATCCATGACATTTTTCAGAGTTTCTTCTAAGTCTAAACTACTCTTACTGAGGGCATTTACCGCATTCATTAAGGCGGCTGCGGCTCGTTGTCTGACGGTAGCGGCATAGAAGGAGCGAGAGGATTCTAAAATTAGGAGAATGGAAGGGACAAATTCTTCAAATATTTTTTCGTCATCGGCGGTAAATCCGTCAAAATCTATTTTTTCATCTAAAGAAAGTGAGGGATTGGAATTAAGTTGTAACTTATTAAGTAGTTGTACTACCGCCACCAAGCCATCTTCGTCATTTAAAAGAGGCATAACAACCATCGTATAAGTACGATAGCCATTTCTCTGATCCATTTTCTTGGCAGCTTCAGAACGGGGATCATTATAAAAATCGTAAGGAATATTAACTACAGTTCGGGTGGTAGCTACTTCTCCTGCTATTCCTGCTGTTACAGGGATTCTTAGTTCTAGGGGTTTACCATCTTGCCCGCCAGCTACAATTGACCAGAGTTCTTGTTTCTCCTCATCTACAAGCCAGATCGTCGTCCGATCTGCATTCAAAAGTTCTCCTATTTTAATCGTAATCGACCGTAACATTTCATTGAGGATTTCCTCAAACCCCTGAGCATCGAGCAGATTATTCAGCATCGACAGGGTTTGATTAACGGTTTTTAGTTTATCCTCAACTTCTTTAACCGCGATAACGAAATTGTCTTTGGTTAACGGTGCTAGAAAAGAGGAGAAACTGCCTCCACCTCCACCCGTATGAACTAAACCCCCATTCATCGGCGAAGGGGATTTTTGCTCAGGGGTTTCACCCCCTACTGGACTCATACCGTTTCGATTAACTGTAGATTCACCAACGGGCGTTACATCAATAACTTGTGATGAAACAACCGTTGATTCTCCTGATATGGAATTGGTCGGGGATGCAGATTTCATAGGGGTTTAATACATAGATTGGGCTTCAAACAATCTCGTAGGGAAAGATTAATAATTTTTTAAGTTTTGAACTATCAAAAGCAAATAGCACATAGACAATTGCTATTTACCAGTTTACGTTGGATCTCGACAACTAGCTAGATTTAATCCCATTTAGGATCAGCCAGGTCTGTAAAACCATTCTTGCACCTAGTATAGATTGTTGTCTGTGTTTTGTTCTACCAATTTTGGAAAAATAGGGCCAGAGGGATCACAGATTTAAGATGATTTCACGGATTTCACGAATTTTAATCGGTCAGGACTTGGGCAAGCACGCTATATATAGTGTACTTGCGTAAGTTCTGATAGATGGAATCCCCGTCCGTTCTAAATGATAGTATAAAGATTGCCTAAAATTATGCCTTAACATTTGCCGATATGCCTCTAAGTTGGAATGAAATTAAGCAAAGGGCGATCGCCTTTTCTAAGGAATGGGAAACGGAAACTTCAGAAAAGTCAGAGTCACAATCCTTCTGGAATGATTTTTTTAATGTGTTTGGCATTTCACGGCGGCGGGTAGGAAGTTTTGAGCTACCGATTAAAAAGGCGGATAATAAACAAGGCTTTATCGATCTTTTGTGGAAAGGGATGATTTTGGTGGAGCATAAGTCTAGGGGTAAGGACTTAGATAAGGCTACACAACAGGCAAAAGATTATTTTCCTAATTTAAAGGAACATGAATTACCAAAATATATTTTAGTTTCGGATTTCCAAAAATTCCGGCTTTATGATTTAGACACGAACGAAACCAAAGAGTTTGAGCTAAAAGATTTTGTAAATCATGTCCATCTATTCGGCTTTATAGCGGGATATGAAAAACGGGTTTATAGGGATGAAGATCCTGTCAATATTAAAGCGGCGGAATTGATGGGGGATATACATGATCGCCTCAAAGAAATTGGCTATACAGGGCATGATTTAGAGGTGTATCTGGTGCGGCTATTGTTCTGTATGTTTGCCGATGATACGGGCATTTTTAATCAGGGAATTTTTTGGGAATATATTGATCTTCATACGAAGGAAGATGGCAGCGATTTGGCGATGCACATTGCTTCGATTTTTGATGTTTTGAATACATCTGATGAGAAGCGGTTAAAAATTTTAGATGAGAATCTGACACAGTTTCCCTATGTAAATGGGAAGTTATTTGAGGAACCTTTGCAACTTGCGGCTTTTGATAAACCGATGCGTGAGATGTTGTTAAAGGCTTGTGCATTTGATTGGGGTAAGATTTCCCCGGCGATTTTTGGGTCGATGTTTCAGGCGGTAATGAATCAGACGGAACGGCGCAATTTAGGGGCGCATTACACTTCTGAAAAGAATATTCAAAAGTTGATTAAGCCGCTTTTTTTGGATGATCTTTATATTGAATTTGAGAAGGCAAAGGGTAGTAAGGGCAAACTAGAAACATTACATAAAAAGATTGCCAATTTATATTTCCTTGATCCTGCTTGTGGTTGTGGTAATTTCTTGATTATTACCTATCGGGAATTGCGAGATTTAGAGATTTTAATTTTATTGGAGTTGAATAAGACTGGGCAGTTGGTGACGGATATTAGCTCAATTATTCAAGTGGATGTGGATCAGTTTGCAGGGATTGAATATGATGAGTTTGCGGTGCGTGTGGCTGAGGTGGCGATGTGGTTAATTGATCATCAAATGAATTTGAAGGTGAGTAATGAGTTTGGGCAGTATTTTGTGCGGTTGCCATTGAAGAAATCCGCGAAGATTGTGCATGGTAATTCGTTGCGGATTGATTGGGATTCTGTTGTTGCAAAAGAGAAGTTAAATTTTATTTTGGGTAATCCTCCATTTGTCGGGCATCATTATCAGTCAATTGCTCAAAAGCAAGATTTACATTATATACGTCATGACGTTCAATCGGCTGGGGTTATGGACTATGTATCAGCTTGGTTTTACAAGGCTGCACAGTACATTCAATCCACAAAAATCAAGGTTGGTTTTGTGTCAACTAATTCTGTTTCACAAGGCGAGCAAGTAGGGATTTTATGGGGTGCTTTACTCGATAAGTTTAGGGTGATTATACATTTCGCTCACCGAACTTTTAAGTGGAATAATGAAGCAAAAGGTAATGCTGCTGTACATTGCGTTATTATTGGCTTCGCTAATTATGAGACTGATGAGAAATATATATTTGATTATCAGGACATAAAAGGAGAACCGCAGTTAATAAGGGCAAAAAATATTAATCCTTATTTGGTGGATGCCAGTAATTTGATTATCCCTAATAGAAATAAGCCGATATGCAATGTCCCGGCAATGATGTATGGAAGTAAACCAACTGATGGGGGATATTTTTTATTAACTCAAGAAGAAAAAACAGAATTTCTAAAGAAAGAACCAGATGCGGAAAAATTTATTAAACCCTTTATTAGTGCGAAAGAGTTTTTAAATGGTGGTGAGAGATATTGCTTATGGTTAGTAGATATACAGCCCAATGAACTTAAAAAAATGCCTGAGATTCTTAAAAGAGTGGAAGCAGTTANNAGTTAGGAAATTTAGATCCGAAAGTGTAGCTTCTTCTACGCGAGATTATTCGAGCCATACATTGTTTAGACAAGTTACACAGCCAAAGTCAGACTATATTCTTGTTCCTAGAACTACTTCGGAGAACAGAAGATATATTCCACTCGGTTTCTTTACGGCGGATAATATTGTCAGTGATACTTGTCAAGCAATTCCTAATGGAGATCTGTATTTATTTGGGATGTTGACTTCTGCAATGCACATGACGTGGGTTAAGTATGTTTGTGGAAGATTAGAAAGTCGTTTTCGTTATTCCAAAGACATTGTTTACAACAACTATCCATTCCCTGAAAAC
>DMPJ01000106.1:7676-14488 GCA_003456035.1 Planktothrix sp. UBA8402 | reverse complement strand
AATTAAGAATCCTCGTCTCTTTAGAGCGAGGAGTGTCAAAAAAAAGTAACCATTATCAATTATAAGGAGCGTAGTCAATGGGACTACCCTGGTATCGTGTACACACAGTTGTTCTGAATGACCCGGGACGGTTGATCTCTGTACACCTGATGCACACCGCTTTGGTGGCAGGTTGGGCTGGATCTATGGCCNNGATGTGGCGTCAAGGGATGTTCGTCATGCCCTTTATGGCCCGCTTAGGAGTAACTCAATCCTGGGGAGGCTGGAGTCTCACTGGAGAATCAGTCACTAACCCTGGGATTTGGTCTTTTGAAGGGGTAGCGGCTACTCATATCATTCTGTCTGGTTTATTGTTCCTCGCTGCCGTTTGGCATTGGGTCTTTTGGGATCTGGAACTGTTTACCGACCCCCGTACAGGTGAACCCGCCTTGGATTTGCCAAAAATGTTTGGTATTCACCTGTTCTTATCCGGTCTGCTTTGCTTTGGTTTCGGTGCATTCCACTTAACCGGGTTATTTGGCCCGGGAATGTGGGTGTCCGATCCCTATGGAATTACAGGCAGTGTGCAAGGTGTTGCACCCGCTTGGGGGCCAGAAGGATTTAACCCGTTTAATGCGGGGGGAATTGTGGCTCACCATATTGCCGCCGGGGTTGTGGGAATTATTGCGGGTCTGTTCCATCTGTCTGTTCGTCCGCCCCAACGGTTATACAAAGCCCTGCGGATGGGGAACATTGAAACGGTGTTATCGAGCAGTATTGCCGCCGTGTTCTTCTCGGCTTTTGTTGTTGCTGGAACTATGTGGTACGGTTCTGCGGCTACCCCCATAGAATTGTTTGGCCCTACTCGTTATCAATGGGATAGTGGTTATTTCCAACAGGAAATTCAACGCCGGGTACAATCTAGTGTTGCCAGTGGGGATAGCTACGCCCAAGCTTGGGAAAAAATTCCTGAAAAACTCGCTTTTTATGATTATGTGGGCAATAGCCCCGCTAAAGGCGGTTTATTCCGGGTTGGCCCGATGAATAATGGCGATGGTATTGCTAAAACTTGGTTAGGCCATCCCGCGTTCAAAGATTCTGAAGGCCGGGAATTATCGGTTCGCCGTCTTCCCAACTTCTTTGAAACCTTCCCGGTAGTCCTAACGGATAAAGACGGTGTGGTTCGGGCTGATATTCCCTTCCGTCGGGCTGAGTCTCGCTACAGCTTTGAACAAGCTGGGGTGACGGTCAGTTTCTATGGTGGAGAGTTAAATGGCAAAACCTTTAAGGACGCTCCCACCGTCAAGAAATACGCTCGTTTAGCCCAACAAGGGGAACCCTTTGAATTTGATCGGGAAACCTTGGGATCGGACGGCGTATTCAGAACTAGCACTCGCGGCTGGTTCACCTACGCTCACGCTTGCTTTGCATTATTGTTCTTCTTTGGCCATATTTGGCACGGTTCTCGGACGATCTTCCGCGATGTGTTCGCTGGGGTAGAAGCCGATCTGGAAGAACAAGTGGAGTGGGGTCTGTTCCAAAAACTGGGTGACAAAACCACTCGGGTTAAGAAAACCGTCTAGGATATCCCTAGTTCGGGCCTGTGGGGTATTTTTGTGGGGTATTTTTAACCCTACCTAACCCGGAAAGAGTTGGAACTTTATTCGTGAAGTTTCCAACTCTTTCTTTATGGTGAATTAGTTGATCGAAGTTGATCGGTTTTTTCAATATCCAAAACTTGTAATATGTATCTAAATCCAGTGGGTAGTTCACTCCCTCAATGGTAGACTGTTAGAAAACAATAGGTTTAGGAAAAATTGACATGGAAAGTGTTGCTTACATCTTAGTTTTGACATTGGCTTTGGGAGTTCTCTTTTTTGCAATTGCCTTCCGGGAACCGCCTCGGATTGGTAAATAACTGGCAATCAGAGTATCTTCGTCCACTCCAATACTGAATTATGGGGTTTAAGGTTGATTTAACGCTTTTTGCACCGAGCTAACCCAGATTTACCTAAATTGCGCCAAGGGATTAGGGTGTTCACCTGTTTAAATAAAACCCTGAGTTCTCATAACTCAGTATTGGAATTTTAAAGAGTTAAAGACTGTGCTTTTTACTCACTGATCAGAAAACTCCTGTTCGGTGAAACAACCGCTCAAAGGACGTTAATCATGCAGTGTCCAGTTTGCCAGTATACTAATAGTCGGGTTCTTGAGTCACGTCCTTCTGAATCGGGTAAAAGCATTCGGCGACGGCGAGAATGTCTCCAATGTCAGCATCGCTTTACCACCTATGAACGGATTGAATTTGTTCCCATTACGGTGATGAAGCGGGATGGAAAACGGGAGTCCTTTGACCGTTCTAAATTACTGCGGGGGATGGTTCGAGCTTGTGAAAAAACCGGACTTTCTGCTACGGATTTAGAATCAATTATTGGTGAAATTGAAGCGGAACTACAACAACGTTCCCAACGGGAAATTCCGACCCAAGAAATTGGAGAATTGGTTTTGCAGCGACTTAAATCCTTGAGTGAAGTTGCTTATGTGCGTTTTGCTTCAGTTTATCGACAATTTCAAGGAATTCGAGACTTTGCAGAAGCGTTGAATCATTTTGAAACTGATCAAGACAATGTTCAAGGGGTTGAACTGGCCCCAGAAGCAGAAGATTCTAACTATACTTCTGAAGATTCCTCAATTGAAGCCTCTTCTTCTTTGTGTTCCGCATCCTGACTTGGATCTGAATACTAGGGTCAATCACCATTAGTTAGTTTGCTAACAGTCTAAGGTGTATGCTAATATTTGAAAATGATATACATATTGCCTAAATAGCAGAACAAAAGTTAGCCAAAAAGTATCGGCACTCGTCAAATATCCTAGTAATTCCCTGGAAATTAGCCATAATTTTATCTCGGTCGGAGCCATAATGACTCCCGTTACAGTTAATCAGCTTAACGGAAACTTGCTCGTGACCTAAAATAATGATCCAAAATCAAAAAAAAATGATAGGATAAAAAAGCTAATCTACCAAACTATGCCAAGATAGGCGAGATTAGTGATTTTCGCTCTGATCAAGTGTCCAGCCAAAATATAAATACCTGATCACAGGGGCGACATATTCTACATCAATCGCGATGTAATGGTGAGAGTGTCAAATCGACTGGACGTGGTAATGCTCGATATGGGCTGTGTTGCACAGGTATATAGGAGTGCTAATGATGTCAAGTCAGCAGTTTAGATCGCCAACGAAAATTGACCAGAAACCGGGTTTCTTAGGGTTTCTAATCAAAGACAAGAGCGCTCGCTGCAAAACAACCATTTAATAGGAGCAATTTTAGGATAAAACTCGCATGATCAATCAGAAAACCAAACCAAAAGATGTGGGCTTTACCCACGAAGACTTCGCCGCCTTACTCGATAAATACGACTATCACTTTAGTCCCGGTGACGTAGTGGCGGGAACAGTGTTTAGTCTGGAGCCAAGGGGCGCTCTGATTGACATTGGCGCTAAGACCGCAGCATACATTCCACTACAAGAAATGTCAATTAATCGGGTGGAAAGTCCAGGCGAAGTATTACAGTCTGACGAAACCCGTGAGTTTTTTATCCTCACCGATGAAAACGAAGATGGGCAGTTAACCCTTTCCATTCGTCGCATTGAGTATATGCGAGCATGGGAGCGCGTCCGCCAACTGCAAGCCGAAGATGCTACTGTCCGTTCTCAAGTCTTCGCCACAAACCGAGGCGGTGCTTTAGTTCGGATTGAAGGATTGCGGGGCTTTATTCCTGGCTCCCATATTAGTACACGCAAACCGAAAGAAGAACTCGTTGCTGAAGAATTACCCTTAAAATTCCTAGAGGTTGATGAGGATCGGAATCGCCTTGTCTTAAGCCATCGTCGGGCTTTAGTTGAGCGGAAGATGAACCGCTTAGAAGTGGGTGAAGTGGTAACAGGAACCGTTAGAGGAATTAAACCTTACGGGGCGTTTATTGACATTGGTGGCGTGAGTGGTCTGCTCCACATCTCAGAGATTTCTCACGATCACATTGATACACCTCATAGTGTTTTCAATGTCAATGATGAAGTCAAAGTTATGATTATTGACTTGGATGCAGATAGAGGTCGGATTTCCCTTTCTACAAAACAACTGGAACCCGAACCAGGAGCTATGGTTAAAAATCCTCAGCTTGTTTATGAGAAAGCCGAAGAAATGGCTGCCAAATTCCGTGAGAAACTCTTGGCTGCGGGGCAGGGAACAGCCACAGCAGAAGTGGCAGTGGAACTGGATGAAGAAGACATCCCATCCGCAATTGAAGAAGATATCCCATCAGCAATTGAAGAAGATATTCCCTCTGCAATTGAAGAAGATGTTGAACCTGTGGCTGACGGAGTATAGGTTTCAACCGATCAAGACAAAAAGGGGGATTATCCCTCTTTTTTTTTTATCATACACAAATTAGAAACCCTATTAAAAATTGAATTAGGAGTTTTTGAGGTTGGTCACCCTAGAAGTTCAGAATATTACCTTTAAGAATATTGAAGCGGTTATTTTCGATAAGGATGGAACCTTAGAGGATTCTGCGGATTTCTTGAGAAATTTAGCTCAAAAGCGATCGCGTTTAATTGATGCTCAAATTCCAGGCGTCGGAGAACCTTTATTAATGGCGTTTGGCGTTCAAGGAGATAGCCTTGATCCTACAGGATTAATGGCCGTGGGCAGCCGACGGGAAAATGAAATGGCGGCGGCGGCCTATATTGCGGAAACTGGACGAGGATGGTTAGAGTCTGTCAATATTGCCCATCATGCTTTTGCCGATGCGGATCAATATTTGAAATCTAGCCCCCCTTCGACCTTATTTGTCGGGGGTTTAGAAACTCTCAAATCCCTATCCGATGCCGGGTTAAAATTAGGAATTGTGTCGGCGGCTCCAACGGCTGAAGTCCAAAATTTTGTTACCCACCATCAACTTGAACCCTATATTAACTTTCATCAAGGGGTAGACGCTGGCCCGACAAAACCCGATCCGATTTTATTCCTGAATGCTTGTCAAGCCCTTGGGGTTGATCCCGCCAATACTTTAATGGTGGGGGATGCTCAAGGAGATATTGATATGGCGATCGGGGCTGGGGCTGCGGGTTGTGTGGGCGTTTGCTGGAACCGATCCAACCCTCAACACCTAAATCTGGCGACGGTGGTGATCTCCCATTGGGATCAATTGAAAATTAAGAGCTTGACACTCCCAAGAGTATCTTTCGGGGATTCTTAAAACANNTTTTAAGGGCGATATCAAAACGCCTCTACCAAATCGACTAGGATCTAACCCTAATTTTGCCGCTACTTTTGGCAAAGATCGTAATGTTGTCTGAAAATTTATGTAAAGATTTTTGTACTTTCTTTAAGATTTGTGTGCTATAGTCAAAACATGATCGATTTTAAGATCATGTTCTGTTAGGATTCATCCCCTGTTTTGAAACTCAGGATTGGTTTTTGTCCAAATTTTAGTCTGTAATTTACTTTATGTCATTTACAGTCGATTCAGCCCGTGGGATTTTTCCAAATACTTTAACTGCCGACGTAGTACCAGCTACAATCGCCCGTTTCAATCAACTTAATGCTGAAGATCAACTGGCATTAATCTGGTTTGCTTACCTTGAAATGGGTAAAACGATTACCGTTGCTGCTTTAGGCGCGGCTAATATGCGGTTTGCTGAAGGAACGATGAATCAAATTCGGCAAATGTCTTTCCAAGAACAAACACAGGTCATGTGTGATTTGGCAAACCGAACCGATACACCAATTTCACGAGCTTACGGTAGTTGGACTGCCAACATTAAGCTAGGTTTTTGGTATCAGCTTGGAGAATGGATGGCTCAAGGAATTGTCGCTCCAATTCCATCAGGATATAAGCTATCAGCTAATGCAACTTCTGTACTGCAAGCAATTCAAGCACTAGAATCAGGTCAACAAATCACTGTTTTACGCAATTGCGTTGTTGACATGGGATTTGATACAAGTAAGTCTGATAGTTTTCAGAGAGTTTCTGAACCTGTGGTTGTTCCTAAAGATCTGGCACAACGGACTCAGGTTACTATCGAAGGCGTTGATAATCCCACGGTTCTCAACTACATGAATAACATGAACGCCAATGACTTTGAGGTGCTGATTGAGTTATTCACCCCCGATGGCGCGCTTCAACCTCCTTTTCAGAAACCAATTGTGGGGAAAGATGCTGTGCTTCGATTTTTCCGAGAAGAGTGTCAGAATCTCAAGTTGATTCCAGAGCGAGGCGTAACAGAACCCGCAGATGGTGGTTATACCCAAATCAAAGTAACTGGTAAAGTGCAAACTCCTTGGTTTGGTGCTGGTGTGGGCATGAATATGGCTTGGAGATTTTTGCTAAGTCCTGAAAATAAAATTTTCTTTGTGGCAATTGACTTGTTAGCATCACCTAAAGAGTTGTTAAATTTAGTTCGTTAATTAATCAACGAATCTAATTTAATATAGCAACGGGTTTAAACCCGTTGCCACCCAGACAAAACCCTAATTGTGTTGGTTTTTTAGAGTTTATTTAACTTTAGTAATGATGCAAGTAAATGAGATTGAATGGTCTGAGGCAGAAAAAGAAGTAGCTAAAGCTGCCTTTGATACGGCTTATAAACGAGAAATAAAGGCTTTGATAGACGAAGTTCGTAAACAATCAAGTGCGATTGTAGAAATTGATGATATCTGGCGTTTGCACGACTTTTTAAGTGCTAGAAGACACAATATAGATGGCAAATATGATTATGAATATTCAGGACTAATTTTTATTTTTGCCAGTTTGGTTAAAGAGGGTTG
>DMPJ01000106.1:0-7543 GCA_003456035.1 Planktothrix sp. UBA8402 | reverse complement strand
AGTATTTACCTATTGCCCATTGCCCATTGCCTATTCCCTATTGCTATAACATTGACAATCTGGCTACCAAAGCCGCCCTCCGCTCGGCTAAAGGGCGGGGCTTTAAACCCATAATTTTCGGTAAATTGGGAATAACCCCTGTATAATTGCTGATCGTCGCAACTTTCTATACTACAATCCGTCCCATCCTAAAAGCAAACTTGCGGATTTGATGAGAATTAAGAGATGATGCTGTAGTAGTGTAATTTCAATACCGTTCTACCCGATAAATCTCAATCGAATATAAGGAGGAATGATTATTGTCTCGCCGTTACCTGTTTACGTCCGAATCCGTTACTGAAGGCCATCCCGATAAAATCTGCGATCAAATTTCCGATACGATTTTAGATGCCTTATTAACTCAAGATCCTAAAAGCCGTGTGGCCGCAGAAGTGGTTGTCAATACGGGGTTAGTGTTGATCACGGGTGAAATTACCACCAACGCGCAAATTAATTATATTGATTTAGCTCGGAAAAAAATTGCCGAAATTGGTTATGTTGATGCAGATAATGGCTTTTCTGCCAGTAGCTGCTCAGTTTTGATTGCCTTGGATAAACAGTCTCCCGATATTGCCCAGGGGGTAAACCAAGCCCATGAAGCCAGAGAACTGTTAAGCGACCAAGAACTTGATGCCATCGGTGCCGGAGACCAGGGGATCATGTTTGGTTTTGCCTGCAATGAAACCCCAGAACTAATGCCATTGCCGATTAGTTTAGCTCATCGGATTTCTCGGCAACTAGCAGCGGTGCGGAAAAACGGCAAACTTCCTTATTTACGTCCCGATGGTAAAACCCAAGTGACCGTGATCTATGAAGATGATCGTCCCGTGGGAATTGATACAATTTTAATCTCTACCCAACACACCGAGACAATTGAGGAAATTACCGATCCGGTGGCGGTACAAGAAAAAATCAAAGCCGATTTATGGTTAGCGGTTGTCCAACCTGTATTTGAGGATATTGCGGTCAAACCCGATGACCAAACTCGCTTTTTAGTCAACCCAACGGGTAAATTTGTCATTGGTGGCCCCCAAGGGGACTCAGGGTTAACGGGTCGCAAAATTATTGTCGATACTTATGGGGGATATTCCCGTCATGGTGGCGGTGCGTTTTCAGGTAAAGATCCCACAAAAGTAGACCGCAGTGCGGCGTATGCTTGCCGTTATGTGGCGAAAAATATTGTCGCTGCCGGGTTAGCGGATAAGTGTGAAGTTCAGTTAAGCTATGCGATTGGGGTAGCTCGACCCGTCAGCATTTTGATTGAAACCTTTGGAACTGCTAAGGTGGATGAAGACAAACTGCTGGAAGTTGTACAAAGCAGCTTTGAATTGCGTCCGGCGGGAATGATTCAAGAGTTTAATTTACAAAAATTACCTGGTCTGCGGGGAGGTCGTTTCTTCCAAGATTTGGCTGCTTATGGTCATTTAGGTCGGATAGACTTAGATTTACCTTGGGAGAAAACCGATAAAGCAGAATTACTCAAAGCAGCCTTAGTACAGCCCGTTGCTGCGGTGGGACAGTAGTAACTGATTTTTAAACGAATTAAAATCTTTAACAATGCTGTCTTCTAGCCCTTCAGTTTAACCTGGAGGGTTTTTCACATATTTGTGTAAGTAGTAACCGTGCTGCAATATTATCCGTAAAGTAGCGATGATGTTAGGGGTATCCCTTGAGGAGGTAATTCGTAATTCGTATACAATGTTCTAGGAGTTTAAAATTTAAGGTTAAGGTTTAATAAGATGAATCAAGAAAATGTTCTTTAGTCAAACGTAACACGGGAGGGAACAGGAGTATAGGCTGATGCCATCTGAAGACTTAAAATCTAACGCAACGAACCAAGATACTCAAAACTTTGTGGCCAATTCTTTAAAGGGTTACATCGGACAATACAATCCTTTTCGACGGAATCCGCATTCACAGTATCGCTGGTTTATTTATCAAAAAATTGGTTATGGTTATTTTTTAGCCATTGCCATTGGTTTTGTCGGTTCAATTACGGGATTATTGCTGGCGGATATTTATCAAAAACAAGCATATTATCAATTATCTGATGCTCACCGACAAGCACAACTTTTCAATAACTTTAATACCGCCGTTCTTAATATACAATTGCAGAGTTATCACTTAATATCTTCCGCAGAACAGCCTAAAATTTGGAATCAGGAGCAAAAAAATATCAATCAGAACCTAACTGAACTTGAACAGCTTATGGTTCAAATTGAAGATTTTATCGATCAAAATCCCAGCTGGTTAGTAGCGAAACCGACCGAGGTAAAATCATTTTTCCAAACCTATAAAGAGAGTTTAAAAACTTATGTTAAAACCGTTAATACTTTAAAACAAATTTCACCTAATTTATCATCAAATTCAAAAAATCAAGGAGTTTATAAATCATTAAAGTTATTATCTGATCAACAATCTATTCAAACTTTAGAAAAGCTAAATAATCAGCTAAAAGATTGGTTAAAAGAATCTCAAAAACAGGAAAAAATTAGTGAACTTTCGATGAAAAATGCTCGAAATTTACAAAATTTAATTATTGTGATTAGTGCCTTTTTATCCGTTTTAATTTCTATTTTCGCAGCTATAAAAACCACCAATTCAATTACTCAACCTTTAAGTTTAACACAGCAAGTGGCTGAACAAGTGGCGCAGGAATCTAACTATAATCTGCGAGTTCCTTTCCAAACAGATATTCATGAAATCTATTCCTTAGCTAATTCAGTTAACTACTTAATTGAACAAGTTGATCAACGCACTCAGCAGTTAGAACAATCAAAAGATTTAGCCGAATCAGCTAATTTAGCAAAAAGCCAATTCTTAGCTAATATGAGCCATGAGTTAAGAACACCTTTAAACGCTATTTTAGGCTATAGTGAAATGCTGGCTGAAGACGCAAAAGATTTAGGTCAGGATGAATTTGTTACTGATTTAGAAATGATCAATACAGCCGGAAAACATTTGTTATCATTAATTAATGATATTTTGGATTTATCAAAAATTGAAGCCGGACGCATGGAACTATATTTAGAAACTTTTGATCTAAAAGATTTAATAGAAAGTGTTGTTTCTACGGTTAAACCTTTGGTGAATCAAAATGGCAATGTTTTAACCCTAAATTACGATTCTACTTTAAATACTATTTATTCCGATTCAACAAAGGTAAGACAAATTCTTTTTAACCTACTTAGTAATGCGGCTAAATTTACACAGCAAGGTCAAATTACATTAACTATAAATCGTGAAACTATTGATCTCCCGACCGAGGCTTTAAATTCCGAAGATTTAACCTCTAATTCCGTACAGCATTATCAAATTAATTTTTGTATTCAAGATACAGGTATTGGCATTCCCGAAGAACAACAAAAGTATGTTTTTGAAGCTTTTATTCAAGGGGATAATTCAACATCGCGTAGATACGGAGGGACGGGATTAGGTTTAGCCATTAGCCGTCATTTTTGCAAAATGATGGGAGGAGATTTACAATTACTGAAAAGTCAAGTTGGATATGGTTCAACCTTTAATGCGTCTTTGCAATCTTCACTGACCATTGACCTACCCTCATCGCCAGAAATATCTTCTGATCAAATATAGGAAAATTGATCAGTATGATGTTATCAACTAGCATAGATCATGCTAATATTAGTCTAATTTCTATTTATTCCCCAAAAAGGGGAGGCAGTTTAAAAACTGTAAGTCGAGTTTCCATCGCTAGTTAAAACATCACGATTTCCCTTTTAGCTTGAGGTTTGAGATGACGCATCGCCCGATTATTTTAGGAATTGTTGGAGACAGTGCAGCCGGAAAAACCACCTTGACACGAGGAATTGCTCAAGTCTTGGGTGAAGAAAATGTAACGGTAATTTGTACTGACGATTATCATCGTTATGATCGTAAACAACGTGCCGAAATGGATATCACTGCCTTAAATCCAGATTGTAATTATCTGGATATTATGCAGCAACATCTAACTTTATTAAGAACAGGACAACCCATTCTAAAACCGATTTATAATCATCATCATGGAACTTTTGATCCCCCGGAATATATTAAACCAAATCGGTTTGTAATTGTCGAAGGTTTACTGGGTTATTCTACTCGTGGAATTCGGGATAATTATGATGTTAAAGTGTATTTAGCTCCCCCTGAATCCCTACGATCTCAATGGAAAATTAAACGAGATACAATGAAGCGGGGTTACAGCGAAGAAGATGTAATTCTTGCCTTAAAACAAAGGGAACCTGACTCAGAAGCGTTTATTCGTCCACAACGAAAATCAGCCGATGTAATTGTTACCTTTTATCATCCAGATGGTGATGAAAATGGAACTAATTTGAACGTTCGTTTAGTTTTGCGTCCGACCATTCCCCACCCAAATTTTAGTGAAATTTTAGATCAACAAAATGGTCATCATATTGAAGCAGTGCGTCTGGGATTAGATCGAGATATGGGTAAACCAGTGGATGTCCTAGAAATAGATAGTCACGCCACTTTAGAGCAAGTTAACGCATTAGAAATGATGCTTTGTAATGAATTACCGAGTTTGAAAAATTTTTGTAGTTCTGGAGGTAATCAAAATTTGGGAATTTTAGCGGGTACAACCGGAGAAATTCTACAAAGTTATCCCTTAGCTTTAACCCAATTATTAATTGCCTATCACATGATTAAAGCGACTAAATTAGTTTAGTTAAACTATAATTTTTGGTTTAATCAGATTTCCTAAATTGGAGCTATATTATTGATTTGATCAAAAAAATAGTCCTTTTAAATCTAGGTTACATAAGGGGGAAATAACCCAATGATCCTTGATCAAAACAGGATTATTTCCCTAGTCTAAGGTTTATCTACATCCCAAAGAATCACGAGTTGCAACTCCAGTAATTGAATTAACTCCACTGGCAATTTTACACAATTGTCTAATCTGTTCTCGGTCTAATATTGCATCACTAAAATCAGCACCGATAATTTTAACATTACGAAATGTTGACCCTAAAAATAAGGCTTCAACTAATACAGCATCACTTAAATCAGCATCGGTAAAATCAGCTTGATCCAACATTGCATAAGTTAAATTTGCTTGTTTTAAGCTGGCTTTAGTTAGAATACCTTTACTAAAAATAGCTCCTTCTAAATCTGAATGATCAAATTTTGCTAACTCCATATTAGAATTAGCGAATTCAGCCGCAGGTAAAGACTGATTAGAAAAATCCCGTCCCTGTAACAAACTATGACTAAAAAACAGATGGGCTGGATTTTTTGCCGCCCAGGAAGGAATCGGAAAAGTCAATACCAATACAGCCACCATTAACACGATGAATTGCCCAAGTCTGAACATCTATTTATTACTCCACTTTAGAATCAACCCCTTTATACTTATTTTAGCTGCTCTAATACCCAATTTTGACATAATCATGTAAAATAAATTATTCATAGGGATTTTGTTTTAGAAAACAATCTTCTAAAAACAACCCAGACTTTGATTTTAATTTTTAGGAAAAATCCATGCTCAATTTTTTTATCACTTGGGTAATCTCGGCAATTTCTCTAGGAATAACAGCTTATATTGTTCCTGGTTTCACAATTAGCAATTGGCAAGCCGCAGCCGTTGGTGTTATAGTTATGGCATTAGTTAATGCTATTATCAAACCAATTATTACTATATTTACCCTTCCCCTAACTATTCTAACGTTAGGTTTGTTTTTACTTGTCGTCAATGCCATTTCTATTTCTTTAGTAGCTTATTTTACCCCAGGATTTTCAATTTCTAGTTTCTGGGCTGCATTATTCGGTTCAATTGTTCTTTCTTTAGTTTCTAGTTTATTCAATCAAATATTAGGACAATCTAACAATCGAATTGATTGAATATAATTATCATAAGTTAGCAATCTCATCAACTAACCAAAGTTAAGATAAAGCCGGGTTAAGGAGAACAAAATTCTCCTTAACCCGGCCTTAAAAGACTATACAGTTATTTAATTTTTCAGGGCGAACGATGGGACTTGAACCCACGAGTGGAGGAATCACAATCCTCTGCCTTAACCACTTGGCTACGCTCGCCGAATATTTTTTTAATTTAGCACAGGATCAGAAAAATGACTAGGGGTTTAGCAAAAAAAATTAAATTTCCTGATCCTAAGCCACCTGAAGGCCAAATCAAGAAGTTTCCTGATCAGATAAAACCTCCAATAAGGCATAACGAGCGACGACGAAACAAGTTCTAGCCTGTTCAAGTTCGGATAACTCAGACCAACTCGTTACTCCCGCCATTGCCGAATTCAATTTTACCCCATCCGGTTCTGCTCCTCGCATCCCATAGGCCGCATGACGAGCTAAGACCTGCAAATCCTCCTCTGACCATTGGGGTAATATTTCTTGAACACAGTGGACTAATTGATCAGCTAGGGACAAACTCACGGAAGAAACTTGTTCAGTCATACGAGTGGCCACTTGTGCCAAACGATTTAACAAATCATTAGGTATTTGTTCCGCAAAGCGTTGTAATAACGAGGTTTGTAAACTGGTTGCTGACCAAACTTGATGGATTTGGTTCATAAACCGTTGAGATCTGTCCACCAGTTCCGCCTCCGTAAACACCGTCAGAAAAGAATCAGCAGCCTCTTGCTCTAAAAAATAGGCTTCAGCTTCTAATGTATAAGGATTCCAGGGATACGACAGATCATTGGGAAATAGACAATTGAGTAAGTCCCATTCCGCTTGAATTTCTTGGTTTTCAGCATCATTAATCATAATACGAGCCTTTAGAGGAATTTAGGAAGTATTGGATTTTAGATCACCAACCAACCCCACTAAATCATTTTCAGAGCTTCCATCCTATATCAATAGTCAGTTCACATCGAGAATCATCAGAGGAGTTACCGCAGGTTAGGATCTAGGAACATCAGAATTTATAATCAAAACACCGTTGATAAAAATATCCGCTAGTTTAGCCTCAGTTTCGCGATTCAGAAAGAGAGCGTCACCAGTTAAACCTATATATAAGTCCAACAATGATCACCTATTAATCTAAGTCTTTGTCTCAAACCGCCTCTCCCTAAGCAATTGACCTAGAATGCGATACCTGATTCCCCTAGCTACAGTAACAGCTATAAAAATTCCGTAAGCCATCAAACGCCTGTAGAAAAGCCCGATTGGGCATTGATCTTTGACCAATACCCATTGACATACAGCCCAAACCCCTTTAAATCAAGGTTTTGAAGATAACCAAAAAAAACTTTTCCCAAAGGGTTGACATCTGTGGGAAAGACTGCTAGATTTATAAAAGTGTCGAAAAACAAAGACACACCGAACCTGGACAACTAAAGAGTTTGAAAGCCAAGTTAAAAGATTTTATTCTCGTCAAAACAGAATTTAGTGCTTAATCGGGAAGTTTAACACAAACTTTCAGAAACAGCAAAGAATTCTAAAACTTTGAGAAACAAGTTTTAGAGCCAAAACAACAGATTCTTCAAAATGGAGAGTTTGATCCTGGCTCAGGATGAACGCT
>DMPJ01000229.1 GCA_003456035.1 Planktothrix sp. UBA8402 | reverse complement strand
TGAAAAAAGATTTGGTCAACTCCGTACCTACGTTGACCCGCCTTTCATCCCACCGCTCACCGGTCAGTAGAGCGGGGGACTTCCCTGCGGTGTAAGTTAAATTTTAGATTATTTATTTTAGTTGTTGAACTGCCTTAAACCCTAGTTTAATCTTCCAAACACCAAGATAATACAACTAATAGTACGACTAAAATTATCCCATTGGGCAAATGTAATCCGGCGATCAGATCAATGGGAGAGAAAATCACTCCCTCCGCGATCAGCAGACCAAAAAACATAATTATGCAAACGAGTAATAACGACATAAGAATCAGTAAAACTTATGTTTAGCGTTGTCAGCACGGAAACCCGAACCAGATCAAGAACCCATGACAAACCGGATCAAAATGCCGTTACCCTCTAAAATAGGAACAGTGGTCTGTATAACGAAAATGGGTTATTAATCAATGCTCAAGACCCTTGAACATGACTTCCGCATTATCTTTGAACGTGATCCTGCGGCTCGCAACTGGTTAGAAGTCCTATTCTGCTATCCCGGTCTTCAGGCTTTATTCTTCCATCGCCTAGCACACGGGTTATATGCCTTGGGACTTCCCTTTATTCCCCGTTTGATTTCCCATCTGGCTCGGTTTCTGACCGGAATCGAAATTCATCCAGGCGCCGTAATTGGTAAAGGCGTATTCATCGATCATGGTATGGGGGTTGTGATTGGTGAGACGGCTATTTTAGGCGATTTTTGCCTAATTTATCAAGGTGTCACCTTGGGTGGAACCGGGAAAGAAAGCGGTAAACGCCATCCCACTCTGGGGGAAAATGTGGTGGTAGGAGCCGGAGCCAAGGTTTTAGGCAATATTCAATTGGGGGAAAATGTTCGGATTGGGGCCGGATCGGTGGTACTGCGGGATGTTCCTGCTAATTGTACCGTAGTTGGGATTCCGGGTCGGATTGTCTATCGCTCCGGGGTGCGGATTGATCCCCTTGAACATGGTAGTCTTCCTGACTCGGAGGCGCAAGTGATTCGGATGTTAGTAGATCGGATTGAACTATTGGAACAACAGGTACAGTCCCTACAACAACAATCTTCTGTGGCTCAAAATCAACTAGAAGCTGCTCTGAAATTGGAATACTGTCCCAACCCTGACAGACTGTCGGTTCAGGAACAGATCACCAATTATGGTCAAGAATACTCCGTTTCGGCGACTACCAATTGTCGTCTTAAAGATCGAACAATTCAACAGTTTTTAGATGGCACTGGGATTTAATTCTTGTTTTAGTGCCGTTTTAACTTGCTCAAATTCAGCTTGAATTTGGGCATATATTTTTTGGGTTTCCGATTGAGATAAGGGATTTTGAGTTTGATTACATTGACGGGCTAGGGTTTCTAATTTTTGGCAGTATTCTGATAACCCGAAAGCACCGAGAGTTCCACTAATAGATTTTAAAGAATGGGCCGCAGGTTGTAAAGCCTCAGCGTCAGTATTGGCGATCGCATTAACAATAGCTTCTAGGAGTTCTGGAGCGGTATCAAAGTAAATTTCAATCACTTCTTCTAGGGCTTCTACTTCTCGTAATCCTTGTAAAACGTTAGCATCTAAAATTGTTGGATTTGCAACTATTGTTGTTAAAGGTAATTGTTGATTTAAAGTTTCATTGGAGGTTTTATAGTTATTTGTTTCGGAATCTAAACTTAGAGTAGGATCGATCAGAGGCTGACATTTACTCAAAACATTGATTAATTGTTCTATGCGAATTGGCTTACTAATATAGTCATCCATTCCCGCATTCATACATTCATTGCGATCGCTTTCCATAGCATTCGCTGTCACCGCAATAATTCTCGGTCGCATTAGTTGAGATTTCTCGGAATTTCCATATAATTTTTGAATTTGACGGGACGCTTCTAACCCATCCATTTCTGGCATTTGCATATCCATCAAAATCACATCATAGGGTTGACGACGCAACGCTTCTAAGACTTCAAAACCATTCCCGGCCACATCCGCCCGATATCCCATTCGTTGTAAAATTTGTAATGCCACTTTTTGATTAACGAGATGATCTTCTGCTAATAAAATTCTCAGGGGTAATTTTTCAGCTAATAAAGGAATATCCTGGGATGATCGCACTGTGACGCGATTTCGACTGTGTAAATAGGTTTGACTCTGGACATGAACTTCTAAAGGTTCTTTTCCTAAAATGTTAATTAAAACGTTATAAAGTTGGGATTGTTTAATCGGTTTATTTAAACAAGCTGCGATCTCTATAGATTTAGATTTACTTAATTTTTCCCCGCCCACAGATGTTAACAAAATCAATGGTAACTCTTGATATGAAGGTATTTGGCGAATTTGTTTGGCTAAAGTTAACCCATCCATCAATGCCATTTCCATTTCAATAATCGCAATATCAAATTGTTTGCGCTGCAACCATTCCAGTGCCTTTACCCCATTTTTGACAGTGCAACTAGACATTCCCCATGCTTGGGTTTGTAGCTTCAACATCTGTCTACTACTGGCATTATCATCGACAATTAATAACCGTTTTCCAGCTAATTCATTCAGGGTTGACCATTCAGGAGATAAATGGGAACAGGACTCAGTAACAACGGTAAAATAAAAGGTTGAACCCTGACGATCTTGTTTAATTTTTTCGGTTTTATTCTCATCTTCATCTAATAAACAAAAGGAATCTAAAGATTGTTCGAGTTTAAAATTTGTCGGAGGATCTCCCGCCGTCGCCCCTTGACTTTCTACCCACATCCGACCCCCCATGAGTTCAGCTAATCGTTTACTAATAACTAATCCCAAACCTGTGCCACCATATTGACGATTAATCGAAGAATCCACTTGACTAAAAGACTTAAATAGTCTATCCATTCTATTAGATGGAATCCCTATTCCCGTATCTTGAACAGCGAATTGAATTTCATATAATGAAGAATTTACAGAACTTTCTTGATCTGTATATTTTTCCTTGATTTTATTAGAATATATAGTAGAATCATTGAGTTTTTCTGCTGTGACGGATACAACGACTTCTCCACTCTCAGTAAACTTCACTGCATTACTAAGAAGATTAACTAAAATTTGACGTAATCTCGCCATATCCCCAATAATTTGATTGGGGGTGCGGGGGTCAATTAAATAAGCTAAATCCAGATTTTTACTAGCCGCTTTAGTCACTAATAAATCCAAGGATTCTTCAATACAAGTTCTTAAATAAAAGGGATGATTTTCTAAGTCTAATTTTCCCGATTCAATTTTAGAAAAATCCAAAATATCATTAATGATACCCAACAACATGGAAGAGGAAGCGATGATTTTTTGAAGATAATTTGCCTGTTTTGGCTCCAAAGTGGTGTCGCTTAAAAGCTCACTTAAGCCCAAAATCGCATTCATGGGCGTACGAATTTCATGGCTCATATTGGC
>DMPJ01000126.1 GCA_003456035.1 Planktothrix sp. UBA8402 | reverse complement strand
GAGATTTCGTAAAAAAATTGCTAGATTTTTTCCTTGATGATCAACTTGATCATCTGCTAAATCTTGGTGTGGATAAGATCGTTCTGCTGTTGCCCGCACTGGCCCAATATAACTCATTTGCTGTGATAAGTTAGTTAAAGTGTAGTCACAATTTTTAAAAATTATAGGGAGGGCATTAGCAATGATTAGATCTCTTAATTGTTTAAAATCTTCAGTCTCAATTGTCCATTGCCTAGTTTCTGGTTTCCAATATTTAGCAAACAAGTTATAGTTCTGAATATATTTTAATAAATTTTCTGAACTGTCTAAACCTGCAAAATACTGAAAAAATGTATATATAGTACCAGCTTCATTGGTTGGAAGAAGATATTTATTTATATGCTTAGTTAAAGCATTAAATAAACCTGTAAATGATTCTGAAGTTACAAAAATTAAAAACAAATTGTTTGATTTATTGTATAAATTTTCATCAGTTTCTTCACTAATTATTGGCAATAATGAATGACTATAAATTTTTTGATCACTATATTTATAGCCAAAATCCAAAATATTCAAGGAATTCACATAAAACCTAGTGACACATTGATTTTCGTCAAACTCTAATTCAATTTGTGAATCTTCAAACTTCAAATTTATTTTGCTAGTTCTAGTTGTCTGTTTTTCTTTATATTCTGTTACCTGAATTGTTAAGTATATATTAATTAAATTATTGCTGAGATTAATTAATTTAAACTTAAAAGAGAAAGCTATATTATTATCAGAATTTTTCTTGTGAGCATCATGAAAACTTCCAAAATCAACTAAATCACCTGACCACAACATAGGGCCAGTTGTTCTCGACTCTATACTTTGCTTTAAAAGTGGAAAAACACGCAAAAAGCTACTTTTACCCGAACTATTTTGTCCCAGAAGAACTGTTAAAGGCTTAATTTTGATATCACCAGTATCAGATAAACAGCGTAATCTTTCAACTCTAATAGAATCCATAAATATTACCTAATCTAACTACTTTTTCAAAGCCATTACCAGATGGACTATATAACCATTGTTGAAAATGCTTGATCATTCTATAATAGAGTTTAACATAAAATGGTCTAATCGGCTTATCAATTAACTCATCCGATGAATGAATCTAAATTTTCCAATATTAGCGATCGCCTTCCCCTACAAAATTTTGAAGCAGAGGAAGCAATTTTAGGCGGTATTCTTCTCGATCCAGAAGCTATTAGTCGGGTGGCAGAATTATTACAACCAGAATCCTTTGCTTTTGAACCCCATAAAATCATTTATCGATCAACTTTAACCCTCCATTTCCAAGGAAAACCGACGGATTTAATGACCGTTGCCACTTGGTTAGCCGATCAGAATCTACTCGAAAAAGTCGGAGGACAATTAAAATTAACCCAACTTGTCGAGTCTACGGTTTCGGCGGTTAATATTGATCAATATGGTTTATTAGTTTTAGATAAACAAGTCCGTCGCCGCCTCGTGAATGCCGGAAATACTATTATTGAATTAGCTTATGATACCAGTCAAGATTTAGAAACCGTTCTCGATAAAGCTGAACAACAAATCTTTAATATTTCTCAAGTTCGACCCCAACAGGATTTAGTTTCTATTGGTGAAACTTTAATTGATACCTTCCAAGAAATTGAAGACCGCAATGAAGGGATTTCTTTACCTGGTATTCCCTGCGGATTTTATGATTTAGATGCGATGACAGGGGGTTTTCAACGGTCTGATTTAATTATTATTGCGGGTCGGCCGTCCATGGGTAAATGTTTAAGTTCTATTAGTAAAATTGTTTTATCGGATGGGAGTTTTGTCACAATTGAAGATATTTATAATCGTCAAAAAGCTCAAATTTTAACCTTAAAAAATAATTGGAAATTTAAAATTACTGAACCCTCTGACTTTATTGATGATGGAATTAAACCCGTCTTTAGAGTTACCACAAAACTAGGGCGTTTTGTAGAATCAACTTTGACTCATCCCTTTTTAACAATTCAAGGATGGCGACCATTAGGAGAACTTAAACCTGGAGATAAAATTGCTGTTCCTCGTCAATTAAATTGTTTTGGAACTGAAAAGTTACCCGAATATCAAGTTAAAATTTTAGGTTATTTACTAGGAGATGGAGGGTTGACGAATATTAATAGAATATCGTTTAAGGATTCCCCTGAATCGACCCCCCCAACCCCCCCTTATCAAGGGGGGGCTAAGAGGGATAATTATAGAATTAAACAGGATTTTGTTGAGTCTATTCAACAATTTATTGAAAATAAACCCGAAATTTCTCCTCCCCTTACTAATGGGAGGGTTAGGGATGGGTTAGTGATTTGGTTAGAAAAAATTGGTTTATGGGGAAAAAACTCCCATCAAAAAAATATTCCTGAAATTATCTTTAAATTAGAGCGATCGCAAATTGCCTTATTTCTAAATCGTCTATTTGCAACTGATGGTTGGGCAACAATATTAGCTAGTAGTCAATGTCAATTGGGTTATGTAAGTGTTAGTGAAGAATTGGTTCGGCAAGTTCAACATTTATTATTACGATTTGGCATTATTGCAACTTTGAAAAAGCGTTCTATTAAATATAAAGAAACGAGACGAACGGCTTGGCAACTGGATATTACTGATGCTTTATCCATTAAAACCTTCATCTCAGAAATTGGGATTTTTAGTAAAGAAGAAACGCTATTAAAAATAGAACAGGCGTTAATGAATAAACGCTATCAAACCAATCGAGATTTAATTCCGATAGAAATTTGGCAAGAAATTGCAACAGTTAAAGGCGATGAATCTTGGCAAAATTTGGCAAAAAGGGCAGGGATTCCAGGCTATAGTAATATTCATGTTGGTAAACGGCAATTATCACGGGAAAGACTCTGGACTTTAGCCACTGCTTTAGATAATTTACCCTTACAACAGTTAGCAACCAGTGAGATTTATTGGGATGAAATCGTTTCAATTGAATTTGTAGGGGAAAAACAGGTTTATGACTTAACTATTCCTGAAACTCATAATTTTGTGGCTAATGATATCTGCGTTCATAATACCAGTTTTGCGGTCGGTTTAGGACATAATATTGCTAAGGGTCAAAAGTTACCTATTGCCGTTTTTAGTTTAGAAATGTCTAAAGGACAATTAGCCCAAAGACTATTATCTAGTGAAGCGAAAATTGAAAGTAACCGCATTCGTTCAGGACGCATTAGTCAATCGGAATGGGAACCCTTAACAATGGCAATTAGTTCCTTAGCGGAATTGCCAATTTTTATTGATGATACCCCGAATATTACCGTCACAGAAATGCGTTCCAAAGCTCGAAGATTGCAAACGGAAAATGGAGGTGTATTAGGGTTAATTTTAATAGATTATTTACAGTTAATGGAAGGAGGTAGCGATAATCGAGTACAAGAATTATCGAGAATTACCCGATCATTAAAAGGATTAGCCAGAGAATTAAATGTCCCGGTAATTGCCCTATCCCAGTTAAGTCGTAGCGTTGAATCTCGCACTAATAAACGCCCGATGTTATCGGATTTAAGAGAATCTGGTTGTTTAACAGGTGATAGTCTAGTCACATTAGCAGATACTGGATTACAAGTACCAATTAAAGAATTAATAGGTAAATCGGGTTTTCCAGTTTGGGCATTAAATGAAAAAATAATGAAGCTAGAAATAGCAATTGTGAGTAATGCCTTTTCTACAGGTATAAAACCTGTATTTATCTTAACAACTCGACTAGGAAGAAAAATTAGAGCAACAGCTAATCAAAAATTCCTGACAATTGATGGTTGGAAAAGACTGGATGAGTTAAGTCCTAAACAACATATATGTTTACCAAGACATCTACCTATTTCGGGTAAACAAACTATGACTTATAGCAACAGTGATGTATATTGGGATGAAATAGTTTCAATTATACCTGATGGAGAAGAAGAAGTATTTGACTTAACAGTTCCTGGTTTGCATAATTTTGTAGCAAATAATATCATTGTTCACAATTNNGTTATCGGATTTAAGAGAATCTGGATCGATCGAACAAGATGCGGATTTAGTCATGATGATCTATCGAGATGACTATTATAATCCTGATACCCCAGACCGAGGAATTACAGAAATTATTATGGCTAAACATCGTAACGGCCCCACAGGAACCATTAAACTTTTATTTGACCCACAATATACCAAATTCAGAAATTTAGCCAATCCTCGGTCTAGTTAATTCAACCCTATTTTTCCGATTTGAGGGATAATGGTTTGAGTATCGTTAACAAATTAAGATGGAATCAATCAGTGGGATTTACCTCATATTAGGAATTGTGTTTGAAGTGATGGGGACAACCTGTATGAAGTTATCCCAAGGCTTCACCCGAATCTGGCCTTCTATAGGAATATTTATTTTCTATGGGCTTAGTTTTACTTGTTTAACCATAGTCCTCAAAAAAATTGAAGTCAGCCTTGCTTACTCGGTCTGGTCTGGTGCAGGAACAACTCTAATTGCTATTATTGGAATCAGTTTTTTNNATTCATATCAATTGCATTGATTATCATTGGTGTAATCGGCTTAAATTCAGGAAAATAAATCAAGAACCGGGTTTCTTTACAAAAACCTGGGTTTGGAGTCCAGAGATAGTGTTTAGAAATCCGGTTTATAAGGTAACTTCTGAGGCTAAAAGGCTCACTCCACGCCCAATAGTTCCACATCAAAAACTAACGTTGCATTCGGAGGAATTACACCGCCCGCACCGCGAGCGCCATAACCTAAATCCGGTGGAATAATTAACTTGCGACGTCCGCCTACTGTCATGCTCATCACGCCTTCATCCCAACCTTTAATCACTTGACCGACACCAATTTTAAATTTAAAAGGTTGTCCGCGATCGCGGGAACTATCAAATTTTTTCCCATCCGTTAAAGTTCCGGTATAATGAACTATAACCGTGTCACCCTTTTTAGGTGATTTATCACTACCTACGGTTAAATCCACATATTGTAAACCGGAGTCAGTTGTAACTACTTCTTCTTCTGAATTTGTCATGTTTTGAGCAATAATAGTTTGAGCATTGGAAACAATATCTGGTGCAAACAAAGGACTGCTAGATGTTTTTACCGTTTGTTGTTGCACTGAAATCGGAGTGCTTTGATTAACAGCTTTTGCCTGTTGTATAGAGGTTGTAATTTGAGCAACAACTAAGACAACAGTACAAACAATAATCAGCCCTAAGCTAATTAGAATTTCTCGCAAAATTTATCCTCCTGCATATACTAATCTACCTTTAGGATTGTTTGATCGGGGAAAACCCTTATGCCTATTAACACTATAGCATTAATCCTGAACCATCGTTTTTAGCCCCAGAGTCCCCTAGCTTCTGGCAATGGGGAGTATCAACTATTTAGGATGATTTTTTAGTAATAATGCGATCGCCAGATTTCAGATTAATATCAGATTGCTGTTTAATATAATCTATTACCACATCCGCTAATAAAAATCCAGTGTCAATTTGATTTTTTCCTGATTTCATCACCTCATAACCATCTCCACCTGTAGACATAAAATTATTGGTGACAACTCGATAGGTTGCGGTTAAATCTAGGGGTTTTTCTTGTCCAGATTGATCAATAATATTAATCGAAATAATCCGATAACCGACGGGCGCTTGCGGGTCATAAATAAACTTTAATCCTGAGACTTGGGGAAATCTACCTTCTCCTAATTCAACTTGACTCACGCCATGTTCTAAAGATTGTTTTATTTGTTCTCCGGTTAAATCTAATCGAGCCATTGTATTCCCAAAAGGCAGCACTTCAATTACTTGACTAACACTAATATTTCCGACTGGAATACTAGAGCGAATTCCGCCAGAATTTAACAGGGCAATTTGAGCACCATCGGGTCTTAATTTATTTAACATAGCATCAGTAATTAAATTCCCTAAATTGGTTTCTTGGGTGCGAACTTGCTCTCGACTTCCATCTAATAAAACGGAGGTTTTACCAATAATAGTTTGACGTAAAACTGCTAAGGAAGCTGAAAATTTTTCTAATTGTTTAGCAAAGGTCGCATCCGGTTGAATTTGATTATCAATAGCATGGGGTATACCTTGCCAAGAAATTACTTCCCCTTGGCGATTAAATTTAACTTGTAAATCCCCTAAATATTTACCCCATTCCCAAGCTGTAACTACTAAAACTTTCTGACCATTAGGTGTGGTTTCAACAATGGGATAGGGTTGTTTTGAATTTGGCATCAAACCTAAAGGAGTATGGCTATGTCCACCGATAATAATATCAATATCATTGACATTTTTAGCCAGGTTTAAATCGGATTCTAAGCCAATATGAGTTAAACCAATAATTTTATTAACTCCTTGTTTTTTTAACTCCGATACCGCTTTTTTAGCCGATTGAATAGAATCGGTAAAACTCACTCCTTCCCCCGGACTTGACATTTGAGCCGTTGCTTCTGTCGTTAAGCCAAAAACCCCTATTTTTTTACCTTTAACTGATAATATTACCCAAGGTTTAACTAAACCCGCCAAAGGAGAATTATGATCAATTTTGAGATTAGCTGAAAGCATGGGGAATTTAGCTTTTTTAATAAAATTAGCTAAAACGGTTTGTCCTCGGTCAAATTCATGGTTTCCCAGGGTAACAGCTTGATAATTCATCTGATTATAAAAGGGTAAATCCGCTTGACCCAGATATTGATTAAAATATAATGTTCCTTGAAAAATATCTCCCGCATCTAGGAGCAGAGTTTCTCTGGAATTAATCGCTTTTAAACTATCAACTAAGGTTTTTCGTCGCGCAATTCCTCCAGCAGTGCGAGCGTCCTCGCTCGCTAGTTGAACCCCCAGACTCACTGCTGGAACCCCCGGAATCGCTGGTTTAGTCTCGCTAACTGTAACGGGTTCTAAATGAGCATGGTGATCATTTGTATGCAGAATTCTCAGGTTAAATTGTGGCTGAAATAATCCTAAACTTGGGGGTGCGATCGATAAAGTTATGCCGATAAAAAATAAGATTAAACTGTACTTTAAGATAGGTTTCATAAGTTTAATTAAAATTGTAATTTCCCTATAGAATGAATAATCTTAAACACTCTGTAGGGAAATATAGCATGATTTTGAGATAGTTTTAGATGAAATTAGAAAAATTTTAACAAATCGTAATTTTAGTTTGATCTTACCCCTGAGTAGGTTGATCTACTGGGGTTTCTGAAGGAGTTGATTGTTCATTAACTACTTGAGGAACTTCATAACTAATATCGCCAAAAACCGAAATAAAATTTCCCATTTCGGGGGTATCAATGACGACAGAAAACTGATCAGGATACAGAATTAAATTTTCATACTCCGATTCTCCGGTTTCGCTCAAAATTGTCAGGTCAACAGCATAACCTTCTTTCGGACGTTCATAACATTCAATTACTGTTCCAATTGTTCCTTTTGGAATTAGGGATTTTCCCAAATCTGCGGGAATATCCACCAATGTTTTAATCCGATCATAGGCTTGTGCTTTCATCTTAAATCCTAGAATGGAGTTAGTCTATTATACTTGATAATTTGGGATTCGTCTAATTAATCATCCCCTGAAGATGAAAATTAAATTAACTCTAAATGTTGAGGATTTTGCAATAAATATTGAGCGACTAAATAGCCAGAAATTGTCCAAGTTTGATAAAGTCTCGCTTGACGACCAATAATTTTTCCATCCTGATCATCATAATATTCCGGCCATTGATCATTGGCTAAATATTTTTCAGCAATTGCGATCGCACCCTGAGCAATATTAGCTTGACCCATTTTCAAAGATGCTGCTACTAATGACCAGATTAAAACCGGCCAATTCCCACCATTATGATACGACCAAGGCACATTTTTAGGATCACATCCGGTAATAATTTCCCAATCTCGACCCATGACAGCAGGATAACAAATTTTCATTGGCATTTCTCCGATTAAACTTGACCATTGTTGCTCAATTAATGTCAAAATAGCTTCCGATTGTTTATCGGTTGTTAAAGCACTAATAATTGATAATAAATTTCCCTGACTAAAGAAGCGAAAATCCATCCAACCGACTCCAACATTTCCGACTAAATAGCCACCTTTACGATCTAACCATCTTAACACCCAATCGGGAACTGCATTGGCATAAATATTAAATTTATTTAATGCAGTTTCTCCAAATTCTTCGGTTTGATAACGATAAACTCGACGCAATAATACCGGATCTAACCAATATTGATATCGGATATATTTAACTAATTTATCTAATCGACTTTCTAAATCTAAGGCTTGAATATCTTCGGAATTTAATAATCCTAAACCACTTTTTAAAGCAATATAAAATAAGGCTTGAATTTCAATAGGATGACCATAAACACCCATGCGTCGATCAATCATAAAAGCTCCTTCGGGAACTAACATCGTAGGATTCATATCAAAACGTTTAGCTAAACATAACTCTAATAATAATTTAATTCCCCGTTGAAATTCAGGACGATGGGCGATTTTTTCTTCAGGAACATTAGCTTGATCACAGGCTTTTTCATAAACATTTAATAAGAATATCCACCATAATCCTGAATCAACGGGAGTCACCCGACCAATAGCCCGTTGACCAAAATCTGCTTTAATTTCCTGTTGATTAATCACTAAAAAACTAGCAGGCATTAACCCTTGTCCGGGTCTAACCCATTCTTCATTTTCATGGTCTTGAGTTAGCAGAGATTTACGCACTTGGGCAAATAATCCTGACCCTGAAATTGGATTTTCCCAATCTAATTGTAAACCCAAAGTAACTTCTAAAAAATTTTTTACTATTTCCCGTTTTCCCTGAATTAAAAATGCTAACCCACAGGGAAAAAAATCTCTAATAAAACATTCATTATAATTCAATTGTTCTTCTAATAATACCTTGTCTGCGGCGGCAACAGTTCCGACTGGTTTACCGTGATAAAATCTAATAGATTGTTGTAAACAAGTTTCGGCTTCAGCAATTAAACTTTGATTCATGGGGACAGGGGTAAATTTCTGTTAAGACTAATACTATTTTATCAAGAAGTTATAGTATAATTCAAATATAGTAAGTCTAAATCTTTTGTCTAAATGACTTGAAATCAAATTCATCGTAAAGGGACGGCGCGCCCCGACCCTACTGAGAAATCAATTAGGATAAAATCATGGAAACTGCTACAATACCCACAGCCTTCGAGTTAACAATTCAGCTAACAGATGAACAATTTTTTCAGCTATGTCAAAATAATCGGGATTTGAGATTTGAGCGCAGTGCATTAGGAGACTTAATTATTATGCCCCCTACAGGTAGCGAAACTGGCAACCGCAATATTAAAATTAGCACTCAATTAGAAATCTGGAGTTCTCAAAATAATTTAGGATTAGCTTTTGATTCTTCAACGGGTTTCAAACTTCCCAATGGTGCAAATCGCTCCCCCGATGCTGCTTGGGTAAGTCACCAAAGATGGGAGGTTTTAACCACAGAAGAAAAGGAAAAATTTGCTCCCTTATCTCCCGATTTTGTCGTCGAATTACGCTCAAAAACTGATTCTTTGTCAAAGCTACAAGTCAAAATGCAAGAATATATAGAAAACGGGACAAAATTAGCTTGGTTGCTAGATAGACAAAATCAGCGTGTAGAAATTTATCGCCCGAATCAAGTAGTAGAAATTATCCCATCTCCCCAATTTTTATCGGGAGAAAATATCTTACCAGGATTTGTATTAGATTTGAAAAATATTCTCTAAAATTCTGTATAATTTTGATATAATTGAACTGTAGCTAAATCAATTAGGATAAAATCATGGNNTTACAAAAAAAAGTAAAAATTAATGGTGAAATATCTCCAATTCCAGCTAATATTAATGTAGATCAATCTGCCCAAGATTGGATAGAAAAATTACAGAATTGGAGTATTAGCCATCGGCAAAATACCCCATTATTATCAGATGAAGCTGTGAGCCGTCAAGGAATTTTTGACACTCTCAGGTCTGAAGAC
>DMPJ01000173.1 GCA_003456035.1 Planktothrix sp. UBA8402 | reverse complement strand
CGATCTCTATGCCTCTGACAATTCTAGTTGTTGATGATGATTTAGGGACTCGCCTCTCGATTAGTGATTATTTGGACATTTCGGGTTATTCGGTAATTACCGCAGAGAATGGTCGGGAGGCGCTGCCCCTGGTGGATCAATATCAGCCCCACCTGATCGTGACAGATATTGGTATGCCTGAGATGGATGGCTATGAACTGATCAAGCGAGTCCGCGTCCGTCCCGTATTTCGTCTGCTTCCGGTAATTTTTTTAACCGCCCATACCAGTACCCAAGAACGAATTCGAGGGTATCAACTCGGATGTGATAATTATTTACCCAAACCCTTTGAGTTAGAGGAATTGGGGGTAGTTATTCGGGCTTTATTAGAGCGATCGCAATTAATTGAGTCGGAATGGCGAGTCCGTCTGGCGGATACGGTTGTCGATGTTCCCGATGGGGCTTTAGAACCTGTAACGACCAAGTTACAACCCACTTTCGAGATTAGTCTAACCCAACGGGAGCGTGAAGTGCTAGATTTGTTAGCCGAAGGACTCCCTAATATTGCTATTGGCGATCACTTACATCTGAGTCCCAGAACTGTTGAGAAATATGTCAGTAGTTTATTCAGAAAAACAGATAGTAATAATCGCACAGAGTTGATCCGATTTGCTCTAAAAAATAATCTGATTTATTGATTAGACATACTCCCAGCGTCTATGATGATAATCACAGGTTTTAAATTGACTCTAAACTAGGAATTTATTAGGCAAAAGCGATGAAACGCCATATTTGTATTGCCGTTGGCATTAATCAATATCAATATCTGCAACCCTTAAATTATGCCCAAAAGGATGCAGAAGCTATTTATGAATATTTGGTTGATCAAGAGGGATTTTCTCGGGATCAGAGTTTATTGATGACCGATAACTCACCCCAATTCTCGAAGATGTCCACCTATCCCAACCAGGAAAATATTTTAGATTGGGTAGAGTCCTTCTGTAAAGAACAACTAGGCGATGAGGATGTTCTCTGGTTTTTCTTTAGTGGTCATGGGTTTGCCAAAATGGACACCGATTACTTATTACCAATTGATGGTAACCCGGCTCAGTTAGAAACAACAGGAATTCCAATTCAAAAGTTGTTTAACTTTCTTAAAGCCGCAGCAACAGATAAAATTTTGCTATTGTTGGATATTAACCGCGCTCAGGGGGCACACGCTGGCGAAAGTGTGGGAACTCAAACCCTTGAAATTGCTCGACAATTGCAAATTCCGACGATTTTATCTTGTCGCCCAGAACAGTTATCCAGGGAAACTTCGGCCCTACGCCAAGGTTTTTTTACTTCGGTGTTATTGGAAGGGTTGAAAGCTGGACAATTTTCAACCTTAGACCAATTAACTCAGTTCTTGGATAAACGTTTACCCCAAGTGACCGATCAACATTTGAGACCCATACAAAAACCTGTATTTGCAGTTTATCCAGCCACTAAACTGCACGCGGTGATTTTACCTGAAAAAAGTCGTCAGGCGACTATTAATCTTTCCAATGGTATTAAAGAAATAAATATGGCAACTGTAGAATCTCATCAAAATGGGACTGCGACCGGATCTTCAGATCCTCTGAAATCTGACCTATCCTCTAATCTAGGGAAGGTCGATCAGGGTTCTCAGGCGGTGGGTGAACCAGTCGAACCGGGGAATTTGCCCTCAAATTCTCCCAACTCTGTTAGTCCGATGAACTCCCAACCTCCTACAAGTTCAAAAGAGGATATTATGACAGAAAGTTCATTTTTACAACGGTTAATTCTTTGGAGTGGAGCAACGGCACTGGTACTGCTATTCGGTGTGTTTCTGACTAATAAACCTATATTTTTAGGTCAGAAAACCGCTAATTCTTCCCTGGAGACTTCAACGGTGGTTAAGACTCCAAAACCAGTACCAACGGCGGCGGAAACTGAAACAGCACCCCTGGCTTCAACTCCTCTGACTCCTGAGCAATTATTAAATGAATCGAAAATCTTATTAAAAGATACTTCTGCTTCTGGTTTTAGTAAAGCGATCGCCGTAGTCCGACAAATTCCGGCGGGTGATCCTCAGTATAAGGAAGCACAAGAGGATATTCAAGAATGGAGTCAAACGATTCTGGTTATTGCTCAAGGACGGGCCATGAGTCAAAATTTGCCCGGAGCATTAGATGCGATCAAGTTGCTTCCTGATGCCAATCCTGAGATTTATCAACAGGGGCAAAAACAACTTCAAGAGTGGGATGCTCAGTTAAAAATCCTGAACAATAATCAAGCTATCCTCAGCGAAGCTAAGGGTTTAATTAAGCCTGGTCAAGCNNGTGTTGTTCAAAAAATTCCGGCGGATCAGCCTGGATATTTGGAGGCGGAAAAATTAATCAATCAATGGGGAAATCAAATCTGGGAAATTGCTCAATCCCGTGCTAATAAAAAGCAATATGCTAATGCCATTGAAGCGGCTAAGTTAGTTCCCCAAAATACATCGGCCTATGACGCTGCTCAAAAAGCGATCACTGATTGGAAAACCAAACCGAATAAGTAATCAGTAATCAAGTATCCGC
>DMPJ01000267.1:2442-3717 GCA_003456035.1 Planktothrix sp. UBA8402 | reverse complement strand
ACATACAGATATCGCTGGTACATACAGATATCGCTGGTACATATAGAAGTTTTCTCTGCCAATTAATGCAGAGATGCTCCTAACATCTTAGAGATCCATACCTCAAAATTACGCACAGAATTAAATGAGGGCGTGATTTCAGTGTCAACCATCGGTTCCACCAAAATTGTAAACATTCCTAAACGGTTACCCGCCAACACATCAGTAAATAGGCGATCGCCCACCATAGCCACCTGTTCGATCGGTAAATCCATGGCTTCAAGGGCCCGCTTCAGTTTCCGTCGTGAAGGTTTACCCGCGCCGCTAATATAAGGCAAATCCAAGGTTTCAGCAATACTACCAATCCGAGTTTGACTAATATTATTGCTCACTAACCATAGGCTCAAATGAGGTTTAAGGGTATCAATCCAACCTTTGAGATCTTCGGAAACCGATTTTTCTGTAATCGGAACTAAGGTTTCATCCACATCTAGCACCATCCCCCTAATCTGATGCCGTTCCAATAACTCCGGTGTCAAATGCAAAACGCAATCCCCAAGGACTAAATCAGGCTGTAAGAGTTTCCCCCAAGACATAATAACCGTAAGATTTTAGCTTTCTAATTTTAACAGAAAACGGGGCAATTTGGAAAAATCTTTTCCTGAAAAATTTAGATCACCAGGCAATGGGGGGCAGAGAAATCAGAATACTGCGATCAGAAATTTCTACTTCGGAGCGATTTCTTCCCCACTGTTCTAATCCCACTACAATTGTACTAGAAAGAATTGCATCCTGGGTGAGACTGGGATCAATTTTGCCTTCAGCAATTAACCGTTCAAAAATTGCTTTAAAGGGAATATAAACATCCTGAAAGGGTAAATTTTCTAAAGGCAAATTACAATTCAAGGACTGATCAACAGTGAACTTTAAATCCTTGGGTGTCACATTCCATGATTTGCCATTAACATGAAATTGAGACAAAGAATATTCGGCGACTTTAGGTTCACGAAATAACTCAGGTAAGCTGGATATTTTGCCTTGATCAATTACATAATCCATTAAATTAACAGAAACTCCAAACCCTTGACGGCTGTTTAAACTATAAAAAGTCATATCCGTATGTACCCTAATTTTTCGGTATAAATCTTCAGTTTTATCCGCAAAACACACCTTAGCCCGAAGTTTTAAACGGACACCCTGCACCCATTCATACAAGGGCGTCATCACTCGATTTCGGTGATCTAAACCCCCATAAGTCCCTTGATAGGTTTTCAGGTTTTCTTGCAGTCCAATATA
>DMPJ01000267.1:0-2435 GCA_003456035.1 Planktothrix sp. UBA8402 | reverse complement strand
GAGGGACTCCCGCCAATACCGTTGTTTCTCCAGTAAAAAAAGTAGGGACAGCGACCCTTGACCGGAGATGTCCCAACGGGTTCAGAAGGGTGAGCTTCCATTAAAATTCGATCATTAGGGGCTTTGGGGTTTTCGGCTTCGTTGGGAAGACAACTTAATTTTCCCGTGGGCCCGACTTTATCCTTGTAACTAAAGGAGCCATAGGCTAGAGTATAAAATCCAGAACGATTAGGAATAGACCCGTAACATTTTCCCCCAACCCCATCAGGACAACTCTCAAAATAAACAGGACTATGGGGATAATATCCAGCGACTCGGCGAATTTTCAACCCCCCATCCCAACCCCAAGGAATTAGAGAAGATGGAGAAGTTACCGCCGGAGAATCAATAGCTGAATCCTCCGAAGATGGTAACGAAATTGAAGAATTTGAAGCCGTCAAGGAAAGATTAGATAGTCCAAACAAAATGGCTAAATACAGGGCTTTTGTTTTCGCTAAAAAACCCGGTTTTAGACTATAAAAATAATCACTAAAGCGCACGTTCTCTTGTTGTAGATGTAGATGTAGGTTCAAAAAGCAATTATTTCCTATTGAGAAGAAAGACTGCGTTCAACTTCAGCAATAGCAGCTTGATGTTCTGCTTCAGTCCGACTGAAAATATGGGTTCCATCGTATCGCGCCATAAAATACAAATAATCGGTTTTTTCAGGAGTTAAAGTTGCTTTTAAACTTGCTAAACCCGGACTAGCGATCGCCGTTGGGGGTAAACCTACATTAATATAAGTATTGTAGGGAGAAGGCGTTTCCACTTGTTTAAAAGTTAGGGGTTTTTCAACAGTTTGACGAATCCCCAAAGCATATTCGACCGTAGGATCAGAAGCTAGTTGTATTCCCTTTTGTAAACGGTTGTGAAATACCCCAGAAATCCGATTTCGTTCTTCAGTAACAACGGCTTCTTTTTCCACAATACTAGCTAATATTACCCATTGATTTAAGCTCAAATTCTTTTTAGATTCAGCTTGTTGATAAACAGGTAACGCTTGTTCTTGAAACCGATTCAACATCTGACGAATAACCGCCTGGGGTGTAACTTCCGTCGATTCCAATTGATAAGTATCGGGAAATAAAAACCCCTCTAATAAAGGTAAATTTGGCGGAAGCCAAGGATAATCCTGATCGGGAATTTGACGACTAGCTACTAGAAATTCCTGCGCCGAAAACAATCCCTGTTGTTGAAAATATTCAGCCATCTGTTGAATCGACCATCCTTCGGGAATAGTGAAACTCAGAGTCATCACCTCCCCATTCCAGATTGTTGCAGCCACTTGACTGAAGGACTGGGTAGGTGCTAGGGAATAGCTTCCCGCCTTAAAATCCCCTTCAGGATTTTGGAAAATTAACCACCGCGCCCACAGTCTCCAGGCCAAATCAGAACGAATTAATCCCGCCGCCTTCAAATCTGCCCCAATTTGCTGACTAGAAGTTCCAGGGGGAATCAGGATTTTGACGCTATTTCCACGAACATTAGGGGAGTTAACCTGTTCCTCACCCTGGGGAGAGGCGCTCGCCCAACTCCACCAAGCCCAACCCTGCCATCCGAAAAATCCCCAAATCATCGGCAGAATCAGAAGGTAAAAAAATCCCTTAGAAAACCGTTTCCTGGTTTGTCCGTTTTCAGGTTTTTTCTGCTTTGTGTTTGCAATTCCCAAGCTACCTCTCCCAAATTAAAATTTTAACAAAAACTGAAACCCCGTTCATCTAAATCATCAGAGAATATCCGATTAGATCAAGGGTATAAACAGCCATAAATCAGTTAATCCAAAGCATCGAAAAGTTGATCTTCAATTAGGGGTAAAAGAGGTTCTAACTGCTTAAATTCTTCTGGGGATAGTTGTTTATATTCTCCTTCTTCATTAGCTTTAGCCAGAATAAAAAACGGATCGGCTGGGGTGTAAATGCCGTATTCCTGTTCCTCATGGAAGAAACTTGCTAACCACAGAAGTTCCTCATATTCTTGTTCATCGGGTTCAGAAGAATCCAGATCCAAATTTGATTCTCCATCCTCTGGAAAATCTGGTAAGTCTCCTACTACAGTTAGGGTAATTCCGGTTCGTTTTAGATCTAAATTGTGTTCTGCTAAAACTGCCTTAGCGGTTTTAAAAATACTGTCAATTTCTGCTTCTGATTCTACTGGAATTGCGGATTCATCATCATCCTCATCGTCATTCCAAGTTAGAATTTCGATCGGCGAGTCCACAGGTAGAAGTAATCCATATTCTTGACCTTCTAACTCAATTGAGGATTGCAAGACGCAAACTAGCGATCGCCCCTGTTCATCCGTCAGGGTCACGGTCACTTGTTCTTCCTCAGAACGTCCATTTTCTTCGGGAAATTTAGATGGGAACATCATTTATATCGTACGATTTTTAACCATAT
>DMPJ01000264.1 GCA_003456035.1 Planktothrix sp. UBA8402 | reverse complement strand
GCCTCCCCTGCCTCCTCTGCCTCCTCTGCCTGCCCTGCCTGCCCTGCCTCCCCTGCCTCCCTATTTTGCCGGCTGGCCCTGATCAAGTTTTTGAATGTCCTTCTCTCGTTGTTCATTAGTATCTTTAGGCTTTAACCATTTCGGCCATAAACCCACAACAAATTGACGACTGGTTTTACTAGCATCTCTGGCGGGTTTGGGCAAAAATTTAAACGTATCACCAGAGGAAATAAACACAACAACTAAGGCAACGGCGCCCCAGCCCAGAATTTTTTTAGGAGTCATAAGCGATTTTTAAGATAGAGATATTTATGGGATTTTATTGTAATCAGATTTTCAGGGTTTGTACATCCTAACTATAATTATACCCGTTAATACTGAGTTTTTAATAATTCCTCAATGAAAACTTGAGTTTCTGGGGGAATATCCGTAATTAAACGCACGGGAAAAGCGGGAGTTGAGATATATTGATAATATTCTGGAGTCAGGAATACCTGATATTTTTGGGCTTCGGGAGTTAGTTGGGCGGCGGTGGCTAAGACGATTCCTTTCGCATAATTTCTAACATCTTTTGAAGCCTCAGCAATGACTTCACCGCCGGAAATTGGAGTCACAGGAATCCAACTTTGATCCCCAATAGTTCCGGGATCTCTGACACTTAAATGGGTGGCTCCTAAAACTCCTAATAATAATTTTTCGGTTTGAATTTGAGAAAAGATTGCAATTTGTTCGGGTAAAGCGGGAGTGACTTTATCGGATGATTGTGTTAAAATTAAAGTAGGAACTTGAACTTGATTCAATCCTGTTTCTCCAAATAAAACCGAAGCGGTTGGGGCAAAGGCGATCGCCCGTTTAATCCGAGGATCACTAAATCTATAGCGATCTTTAGGCAGTTCTGCGGCTAAACATTGGGTGGCTTTTCCTAAACTAAAGCTAATAAAACTCTGATCACAATTTTTCCTGAGTTGATCAATTTGAAACTCGCCTCCAGCTAAAGCTAAAGCCGTTGCTCCGCCAAAAGAATATCCAAATATTAAGGTATTATTGGTATTAAATTTACCTTTAAATCTGGGATCATTTATATTCAGTTTTTCTAATTCATTCAAGGTAAAAATTAAATCTTGGGGACGTTCTATTATTTCCGTTGGAGATAAAAATAAATTCTGATCTACAAAAGTAGCGTTACTCCCAGGATGCTCAGGAACAATAACAGTATAGCCATGGGAAGCTAAATGTTCCATGAGATATCGTAATTCTTGATAATCTGAACCCCGACCGTGGGAATAAAGAATTAAAGGTTTATCCGGTGTAGCTGCGGAGGAGGAATAAATATAAACTGGAATATGGCGATCGCGTTGTTTATCCTGTAATTCTATGCGGGTAATTTCCACTTTTCCTAGCCCTGGTTGACTGGGATCAAAAGGGACTTGTAGGGGTTTTGAATCTGCGGGTGTGAGTTTGGGTAAGACTTCTAAAAGTAAGCGTTGGGTTTGCCAAAATCCTTGATTTAATCGCTTTAAAACCGCAAAGGCTTGAGGAAGATTAATCTCAATTTTAGGGAGGGGATAGTTTTCTAAAAAATTAATTACTGATAACCCTTGATTTGATTTAGAAGCAGACAGAATCGCTTGTTTAATCGCTGTTCCTCCTTGGGATTTTTCCGAAGAAATAATCGTATCAATATCGGTTAAAAGTCTAGTTCCGACTTTACTATTGACAATGGTATCTACAGTTTCGTATTTAATTTTAATATTAATATTTAACGCAGCTAAAGCCTGTTGTTTTTGTTCAGGAGTTAACAAGCTAAAATAACCCAATAATCCTAAAGGAACTTTACCTGTTTCTGCAAATTCTTTTAAATCTTTAACCGAAACGGTCGCATAAATAAATCCTTGACGCAAAACAACAGATTCCGCCCCCAGACTAGGAAGGGTAAACAGAGGAAAACTATTGGCAATTGTAGCCATGAAAAGACTCAATGGAAATAACAATTTTTTCCAATGGAGTTTTAAGAGCTTTGCAGAAGCAGAAACAGGAATTTGAGCCATGATCACAGGTCAGGGTTAAACAATCCAAAAAGTTTAACATTCAACTGCAAGAAGTCTGATCAAAATTATCAGATCGTCATCGGTGGGCGATGGTTTTCCCAAGGTTGTAGAGCTTCCAGTTGTGCGGCTAAGGCGATTAAAGTGGCTTCGGTAGCGGGTTTTCCCACTAACTGTACACCAACGGGTAAACCTTCTGGGGTAAATCCGGTGGGAATGGCGATCGCGGGTTGGCCACTGACATTAAAACCCGGACAGGGAGAAATCCATTCAGTAATCCGTTGTAAGGTTTCTTCAGGGGAAAGTTGAGCATATTCTCCCACCCGAATCGCCGGGGACATATAGGTAGGTAAAACCACAATATCAAAGGGGCTTAATGATGCCACAATTTGACGACCTCCGACCTGCATTTTAGACACCGCTTGCAAATATTGTCCGGCTGTGATTTGGGTTTCTATTAACCATTGATTCACCGAACCTAAATACTCTGGAGGAATGCCAGCCGATGCTACACCGGATTTCCAGACTAAAATAAACGGTTCAATAATATCACTAAAATCGAGGTTAATTGGTTCGATTTGATGACCTAATTGTTCCAGAAGTTTAACCGTATTTTTAACCGCTTGTTCACAGTCTGGGGATATTTTATCAATAGGTAAAACAGAAGTAGCGATCGCAATTTTTAAGGATTTTGGAGGTTGTTGAGTTGCGGCTAAAAACGAAGGATTCGGAGCGGGTAACCAATAGGGATCACCCAAAATATATCCCGACATAATATCAAGTAAGGCGGCCGCATCGGCAACGGTACGAGCCAGGGGGCCATCGGTAGAAATCCCACTTTGGAAGTCCCCTACCGGAGCATGGGAAACACGTCCCCGGGTAGGTTTAATTCCCACCAAACCACAACAAAACGCTGGGCCCCGCACCGAACCTCCTCCATCCGACCCATGAGCAACGCTCGATAATCCGGCTGCCACGGCCGCCGCCGCTCCACCACTGGAACCTCCGGGGGTGTAGTCTAAATTCCAAGGGTTCCGGGCGGGGGGAAAACCATCGGGTTCGGTGTAGGGTAGGGAACCAATTTCTGAGGTAGCAGTTTTGCCTAAAATATTAAATCCGGCTTGGCGAATTCGGCTCACCACTCCATCATCATAAGTGGCAATTTGATCAACTAAAGCTCGTGAACCATAGGTACAAGCAACCCCGGCAACGGGGTTTAAATCTTTAATTGAAATCGGAACCCCAAAAAAAGGCGGTAAATCGTTAATATCTGAAACCAGGACTAATTGTTCCGTTTGGGTTTTAGCCAATTCTAAAGCCATATCTGCCATCACGGTAAAATAACAACCCAATAGAGGATTTAACCGTTGAATTCGATCTAAATAAATATTAACTAATTCTAAAGGAGATAGGAATTTTGTCCGAATTAATCGGGCTTGTTCTAAGGCGGGAGTAAAGGCTAAATCCACTGAATTCATATTAATTCACTCAAGTAAACTATTGATAAACAACCGTTGATTCTGGTTGAAGTTTATCATTATTAAGGGAAAAACTAACACCGAATAGAACCTAAACACTCTCACTATCAAACTTTTCTTGATATTGTTTGCGACAACATACAGATTGGGGGGTAAACTGGGGATATGGATTTGAAGATTTCACTAGAGTTAATTGTTTCTATTCAAGGTCGAGGGATATGACACAATCAGAGCGTCCGCCTGTTCCTCGTCCACCTGCTCCAGGAGTTCCAGGAGTTCCGCCACGTCCACCCGCACCCAAAGCACCGCCACCTCCGGGCGCGGCTGTTGCTACGGCTATTTCTGCACCAGCCCAAGCTACCGTAGCTACAACCAGGGTGATGGTAGCACCACG
>DMPJ01000114.1 GCA_003456035.1 Planktothrix sp. UBA8402 | reverse complement strand
CGAATTCGATGGCATCCGCCCCCATCAAACGATTATTCTGGCAATGATTCCATCGGGGTCGGAGAAGGATAAACAGTTGGCTTTATCGGCGGGTTGTGATGACTTTTTGTATACACCTTTTCCAGAGGATGAACTTTTGGACAAAATAAGTGAATATTTAAAAGTGCAGTATCAATACGCGCCTAAATTGTTATCTCAGCCATCGGGATTTCTTAACCACTGCGATAGTGCTGCTGTGACTCAACCTCTGGTTTCTGCCACGCCCTTACAGATGATGTCACTCGAATGGGTTGAACAACTTTATCACGCGGCGGCTCAATGTAGCGATCGCCTATTACTCCAGCTGATCAGTCAGATTCCTGCTGAATATGAATCAACGGCTCAATATTTAAACCATTTGGTGGATAATTTCCGCTTTGATCTGGTCATGGAATGGGCGAAAAAACCTGAAGATTCTGCGAATAACATACTATGATTGAGAACCAACCTGATATTTCCATAGGCAATATTTTGATCATTGATGATAATCCTGAAAATTTGCGATTATTATCAAGGATGTTGATTCGGCGTGGCTATGAAGTTCGTCAAGCTTTGAATGGAGCGATCGCATTAAGGGCGATTGAAATTCAACGACCGGATATTGTTTTATTGGATATTATGATGCCTCAGATAAATGGTTATGAGGTGTGTAAATCTATTAAAGATAATCCCGAAACTGCTCAGATTCCGGTGATTTTTTTAAGTGCTTTAGATGAAGTTCAGAATAAACTTAAAGGTTTTGCAGTCGGGGCGGCGGATTATATTACTAAACCTTTTCAATTTGATGAAGTTCTAGTGCGGGTGCAAAGTCAACTAACATTACAATCTGCGCGCAGAAAAATCATAGAATTGAATAGAGAATTAGAGCAACGGGTGAAAGAACGCACCCAACAACTGGAAGATGTTCATGCTAAATTGCTGAAAAAGGCGCTTTATGATGAGTTGACATCCCTACCGAATCGGGTTTTATTTATTAAACATTTAGAAGCTACTATTAAAGGTTTACAAACCGATCCAAATCATCAGTTTGCTGTTTTATTTTTGGATTGCGATCGGTTTAAATTGATTAATGATTCTTTGGGTCATTCTGTCGGGGATCAATTATTAATTGCGATTGCCAAAAGACTAGAATCTAATTTACCCAATATTGATATTTTATCCCGATTTGGTGGAGATGAATTTGCGATTTTATTAACTAATTTAACCGAACCGGAAATAGCAACTAAAATGGCTGAGAAAATTATTGATATTTTAGCTCAACCTTTTTCTATTGTATCCGATCCAATTTATATTAATGCCAGTATTGGAGTTGCCTATAGTCAAGCTGATTATACCCGACCTGAACAAATTTTACGCGATGTTGATACGGCGATGTATCGGGCAAAATCCAGAGGAACTTGCTGTTATCAAGTCTTTGATTCGACCATGTGTAAAAATGCCTTATCTTTTTTACAGCTTGATACGGATTTACGCACAGCAATTAAGGAAAAACAATTAGGAGTGAATTATCAGCCAATTATTGCTTTAGAAACAGGCAAAATTGTCGGATTTGAAGCCTTAGTTTGTTGGGATCATCCCCAACGGGGTTTAATCTCTCCTCAAGAGTTTATTCCGGTAGCCGAAGAAACGGGTTTAATTACGGAAATTGGCAATTTTGTTTTGCGACAAGCTGGGGAACAAATCTATCGTTGGCAACAACAATTTAAGGATATTCCCTTAACAATTAGTGTGAATATCACTCCTCGACAATTTACCCAAAGTAACTTAATTTACCAACTAGATGAAATTGTCGAACAAACCCAGATTAATTATCATAGTTTAAAATTAGAAATTAAAGAAAGTGCAATTATGGATAACCTCAAAACTGCACAGATTATTTTAAATCAGTTACGACAACGAGAAATTCAACTGAGTTTAGATGATTTTGGTACGGGATATTCCTCCTTGAGTTATCTACATTCTTTCCCCGTTGATACCTTGAAAATTGATCGCTCTTTTATTCAAGGGTTAGATGAAGAACCGGAAAAATTAGGCTTAGTTCCCGTAATTATTAATATTGCTCAAAAAATGGGAATGAATGTGATTGCAGAGGGAATAGAAACCGCCCAACAATTAAAAAAATTAAGACAATTAAATTGTGATTTTGGTCAAGGATATTTCTTCTGCCCACCATTAAACCCCGAACAAGTAGTTAATTTACTGCTATCATCCCCCCAATGGTAATCAACTCTGATACTGATAACTGATTCAGTGATCATACGGATACTTGATTAACGAGTGATATCAATTTGGATTTTTCCGCTAAAATCAGGAATTGGGGGGGCAGGTTTCGTTAACTGTATCCGCACTTTTTCGACTAATGGTTGTTGTAATAAGGTGTCTGTGATTTCTGTTGCTAATCGTTCCAAGAGGTCGAATTTGCTGGTTTTAATCACATTCTCAACGGTTTTAATCGTCTGGCGATAGTCCAGGGTATCTGCGATCGCATCACTACTACCAACGGGTCTTAAATCCAACCACAGGGTGATATCGGCTTCAAACCATTGTCCCAAAACCTTTTCTTCGGGTAAATATCCGGTGTAACCGTAGCTGCGAATGCCTGAAATGTGGATTGAGTCCATAATTTTCAAAATAAAATGACATTTTCTCAAGAATATGCTATATTAATAAAAGTTTGGGTATGTAGCTCAGTGGATAGAGCATCNNTCCGGTCCTGAGGGTCGGGGGTTCGAGTCCCTCCATACTCGTTTTTATGGTGACTCCTAGTTTGGGCAATAGGTCGTGTTAAGATTTAAGTAGCTCCATCAAGTTTGGTTAATACTATGATCAGCACTATCTCCCAATCTCTAGTTGTCAATCAAGCGGACATAGATGATTTAAAATTATTCTATCAGTTTCGCCATGAGCATGATGTGGTTAAATTTTTAGCAAGTTATCCCAATCTATTATCAATTTTGGGATTAGGTAAAGATTTAATCAGCCAATATTTCCCAGAATCAAATGTATTTCTTGACTGGATTTTAGATCCAGAATTAGCTGAGTCCCAATTGGTTGTTTACCTAACAAGAACAATTGCAGATACAGAAGCAGCGATTGAACAGATTGAAAAACTTTCTGATCAGTGGTTAGGAAGCTATGACGGTGATATCCGCAGTCAAATTTATGTCAGATATGATTATTTATGACTTTTGATTGGTTGGATTATTTAACCTTAGCTCAAAATTTAGTGGGACAAACAGTTATTGTTAGTGAACAAGCTAAATTTAGATCAGCTATTAGTCGAGCTTACTATGCAGCTTTTCACCAAGCCAAACAGGTTTTAGAAGAAAAAGATAGATTAACAATTCCTTACAAAATGTTCATAAATTTGTGATAAATCAATTTCAAAATCATCCTGATCCCATTCGTCAAAAAATCGGCAATCGCTTACAAGTTTTGCGAGGTTATCGTAACCAAGCTGATTATAAATCATCAACTTCTATAACTGCTAATACTTGCCAAGAATCCCTTACTTTAGCTAGAAGAATTATCTCAAGTATTGATAGTTTATAGGACTACCCTTCTATCCCTTGTTCCACTTTAAGAGGATACGGTTATATAGTTTTGGATTGAGAGTCATGATCAATATGAGACGTTGGTAGGGGGCTCACCATTAGAAGTTTTGAAGTCTTATATTAAAAACCAAGAAAAGCCTAAGTTCTACTTAGGCTTTTTAAACCCAAATTTCTGATCAATAACAATAGCCAAAATTTCTATTGTGATTATGTGGCGTCTCTCTATCCCCAGAGAAATTTCAGTTCTGTTCTCCAAAATTTTATCACCAACAACTCCTAAACGTTATGCCATTATTGAAGCCTGTTTAATTGGGTTGGTATCTGGTTTAGCTGCATTTCTATTAAAAGAAGGTGCTGGTTGGTTGGGCTCCTGGCGAATTTCCGCATCCTTAAATTCGGCAATTCCAGCTTGGATATTACTTCCAGGTGTGGGATTAATTGGCGGTTTATTAACGGGTTTTTTAGTGGAAAGATTAGCACCAGAAACCGCCGGAAGTGGGATTCCACAAGTTAAAGCAGCATTGGCTGGAGAACCCATTTCCCTTGACTTCCGAGTGGCATTTGCTAAACTTATTGGCACGATGTTTACGATGGGTTCTGGGTTAACTTTAGGACGTCAGGGGCCGACTGTCCAAATTGGCGCCGCTTTAGCTGCTTGGATTAGTCGTTGGGTTCCCACTTCTCCGAATTACCGCCGCCAATTAATAGCTTGTGGGGCCGCCGCCGGGTTAGCCGCCGGATTTAATGCACCCATAGCTGGGGTGTTATTTGTAGTAGAAGAACTGCTGCATGACGTGTCAGGAATTACCCTAGGCCCGGCGATTATTGCCTCTTTTATTGGTGCGGTAGTTTCCCGTTTATTGGGAGGTCAAGAATTTAGTGATAGCTTAACAAAAACTATTATATTAGAAACGGTACATGATCGATTGCTTTATGCCAGAGAAATTCCTTTATTTATTCTATTAGGAATTTTAGCGGGAGTTTTAGGGGCAATTTTTAGTCGGAGTATTATTGCCGGGTCAAAATTTAACCGCCGGGTTTTACGTTGGGGATTACCTCAACGCATGGCTGTTGCCGGGTTATTATCGGGTTTAGTAGTATCATTATTGCCGATTTCCTTTAGAAATAATACCGGAATTAGACAATTAATTTTAAGTGGGGAATTGTCCTGGGAAACCAGTGCAATAGCATTTATAGCTCATTTTATTCTAACTACAATTGCAGCCAGTTCCGGTGCGCCTGGGGGATTATTTGCCCCGTCTTTAGTGTTAGGTTCCGCTTTAGGTCATTTAGTAGGAACCTGGGAATCAGAATTCCTGTTAGGAATTGACCAACCCACTATTTTTGCCTTTGCTGGAATGGGGGCGTTTTTTTGTGCCGTGGCGCGAACACCGATGACGGCGGTGGTGATTGTGTTTGAAATTACAACGGATTTCGGGTTAGTTTTACCGTTAATGATTTCTTCTATTGTAGCATATTTAATTGCCGAAAAACTTGATCCTGAATCTCTTTATGATCAGTTATTAAAATTGAGTGGAATTGAGATCAAATCCGATCACCCAATTGATGGGGCATTGGAGAATTTACGCGCAGCTAATGTTATGCAAAGAAATGTCGAAACCTTAGCGGGTAATTTGACTTTACAACAGGTGATTGAAGCCTTTGCAAAATCCCATCATCGCGGATTTCCTGTAGTTGAAAATGGCAAATTAATCGGAATTACTACCCAAACTGATTTAGCCCAAATTAGTAATCGTCAATTACCCAATCATACTCCAATTGATCAGTTAATGACTACTCAACCAATTACTGTTAATCCCGATGATAATTTAACTCATGTTTTATATTTATTGGGTCATTATAAACTCAGTCGTTTACCCGTTGTCGAACATCATCATTTAGTGGGAATTATTACTCGCAGTGATATTATTCGGGCAGAATTAGGTCAAATTAGTGGGGAAGCAACCCAAGTAGGGCGACATTATGAATCTTCTTATATTGCCTATCAAACTAGGGGGCCACAAACGGGAAATGGGCGTTTATTAGTATCATTATATAATCCCCAAACTGCCCCGGCATTATTAAAAGTTGCCGTAGCGATCGCCCAGGAACGCAATTACGAATTAGAATGTATAACTGTGATTACAATTCCCTATAGTAAATCTCCTTCAGAAACTTTAGTTAGGTTAACAAAAAGTCGGCGTTTATTACAACAAGCTGAACGCCTAGGGCAGAATTTAAAGATTTCTGTTCATACTCAAATTAGAGTTGCCCATGATGTCGCCCAAGCGATTTTAGAAATAACTCAAGAGGAACATATTGATTTATTATTAATGGGTTGGCATGGGGATATATCAGCACCAGATCGAATTTTTGGTAATGTGATGGATGCGGTTATTCGTCTAGTTCCCTGCCAAGTTATGTTAATAAAATGGGGTCAAAATCAAACACCTCACGATCCTCAAACTAATCCTAATTCTGATCCAGCTACTTGCCCGGTTTTGGCTTGGCATCGTTGGTTAGTTCCAGTGAGAGATACCCTGGAAAATTCAGTTTCGGTGCAGCTTTTACCCGCATTAATTAAGTTAAGTTTTTCTCCCAAAATTTGTCTTTTTCGAGTAGTTAAAAGTATGATTTCTGAACAAGAAATCAGAGATTTTAAGCAAGATTCAGAACATTTAAGTCATCGTTTAAATACAGAGGTAGTTTTTAGCAATGTTTGTTCTAATTCTGTATCAGAAGCTGTTATTGATTTGGCTGATAAAGATCAATGTGATGTGATTGTATTAGGGGCAAGTCGAGAGGGTATGTTACGACAAGTAATTCAAGGTAATATTCCAGAAGCGATCGCTAAAAACTGTCAATGTACAGTTATTTTAGTTCGACCTGCGATTGGAAACAGAAACCCGGTTTCTAATTGACAACCGAAAAACCTCGATGGGGTTTTCTCTTTGCTTCTTGGACTTGAAATTGAACACTATCCTGTTGATTTCCTTGTTTAACTGTTAACTTCCATTCTCCAGGTTGTAATTGCCAAAACAGAGAATTATCAGACTGAGAATTTAATTTTTTATTATTTAACCACCATTCCACAGACTGTTGAGAATTGCCAGTAATTTTAAATTCTAATTTAGCAGTTTTTCCCGAATTAATCACAAAATAATCATCAGCTTGAGGAGAAATAATTGTTAACTGATTTTGGGTTAACTGAGGATGAGATTGTCGAGATAACCATTCATTATATTCAGAATTTAAAACTAATTTAGGAGATTTTTTCTCATATTCGGCGATCGCTTTATGATCAAAATATTCTAATACTATTCCACCGGAACAATCTTTCGTCGGACGTAACCCGGTAGTTGCACAAATTGGTAACTGAATTAACCCTTGAGGTGGGATAAAGTTAGCAGGTTCTTTTGTTTCGTGTAAATGCAATAAAATTCGATTCCATAAAGGTGCTGCACCCGTCACTCCAGACACATTTTTCATCCCTTGACCGTCAAAATTTCCTACCCAAGTTGCGACAGTATAATCTGTGGTAAAACCCACTGTCCAAGTATCTCGATAATTGGAAGAAGTTCCGGTTTTAACTGCAACTGAAAAGGGTAAATTCAAGACAGAATCAATCCCAAAAGAATGGGCTCTCGCATGAGGATCACTTAACATATTTGTGATTAATTGCCAGGTGACAGGAGTATCAATAGAAAGTTGAGAATTTTTGATATCTTTAGTTTGATTTATGATCACATTTGGTGTGACTATTTTACCTTGATTTGCCATAATTAAATAAGCCTGAGCTAATTCCCATAAACTGACTTCTCCACTTCCTAAAGTTAATCCTAAACCATAATAATCAGGAGAATGGGTTAAATGTTGAAATCCTAATTGTTTTAACCGTTCTAAAAATACGGTCACTGTGACTTTTTCTAATACTTTCACGGCGGGAATATTTAAAGAATTTGCCAACGCTACCCGCACCCGCACCGGGCCTAAAAACGTTTCGCTATAGTCCGTTGGACTGTAAAGTTTTGCCCCTGGAATTGCGTAATAACTAGGAACATCTGCTAAGATTGTATTCGGTTGAATCACTCCTTCTGCTAAAGCTAATTCATACAAAAAGGGTTTCAAAGTTGATCCGGGTTGTCGTAGAGCTTGAACCCCATCATTGCGCCCCAATTGATCGCTATTAAAATAATCGT
>DMPJ01000398.1 GCA_003456035.1 Planktothrix sp. UBA8402 | reverse complement strand
CCCGGTGCTCCCCCTGCCTCCCCTGCTCCCTATCCCCCTATTCCCCGCCTTGGATTTTCAGTAACAGAAAGCCACCGCCCAAACCCACGAGAATCAGGGAAAAGCACAGGAAAGCAGTTGAGAAAATTTCTCCGGTCATGATATTGTCACTCCATTTATTATAATTAAGACTTATTGTATCGGATTGTTGCCACCCGTTATTATGGAGGAGGATGAATTTGGAGGTCACGGGGGATTTTCTCCAGCACAAGCTCATTTACTCTATCAAACTATTCAGGATTTTTTGCAAACCCATCAACTTTGGTAAAAGGATTTAACCATGACTCAAAATATCTTAAATTTAAAAGACAAAATTAACTATTCAGAATCTGGGATTTTAAGTTCAGTGCTTTGGAAAAATGAGACTTGCCAATATACCCTATTTTGTTTAGCAAAAGGAACAGATATTTCCGAACATACTTCAAGTCGAAATGCCACAGTTCAGGTATTAGAAGGAGAAGGAATTTTAACTTTAAATGGGGAAGATATTAGATTAGAACCTGGGATTTTTATTATCATGGCTGCTAACGCCCCCCATGCCTTAAAAGCAGAGTCTAATTTAGCATTTTTGTTGACTTTATCCACACCTGAATCTTAAACAATACGGTATGACAGGGAGCACCGGAGGAAAAGAAATGGAGTCCGAGAAACCGGGTTTTTTAGAGCNNCGGTTTCTTTGGTTGGGTGCGTAACTCCTAACTTTCTGGCGGATTAATTCCGATTCGGGATTCCTCAGACTATACTCTAAAAAAGGAATCCCCAGGAGATTAATTAACCGATGTTAGAACTACACTGTCATACCACCTATTCCGATGGTCAACTGACTCCAACGGAACTGGTGAAAGTCGCCGCCGAAGCTGGAGTTAAAGCATTAGCAATTACCGATCATGATACTTTATCGGGTTGGGAAGAAGCATTTCAGGCGGCGCAATTCTATGGTATAGAAATTGTCCCTGGTGTGGAATTATCAACGGTTTATAATGAAAGATCATTACATATTTTAGGGTTTTATCCTGATAAAAATAAATTAGAAAATCCCCTAAAAGAACGTTTAAATGGACGAAAAAATCGAGCTAATCAGATCATAGAAAAACTGGCTGAACTTGGTTATCCAATTGAGTTAGAACCCCTGGGGGAAGGAATGGCGGTGGCGCGTCCCCATATTGCCATGGCGATGTTAAAAGCGGGTTATGTTAAGTCTACCAGAGAAGCGTTTGATCGCTGGTTAGGAGATTATAAACCTGCATTTGTTCAGTATGACAAATTTTCTAGTATTGATGGGATTAAATTATTAAAATCCTGCGGTGCAATTCCGGTTTGGGCCCATCCTTATTTATATCAAGGGGGAAAGATTGAAACGGTTTTTCAAGAGTTATTAGAAGCTGGATTAATGGGGTTAGAAGTTTATCATCCCCATCATAGTTTATNNATTGTGATGAACATGGTCTATTAAAAACTGGAGGGAGTGATTATCATGGCATAGGAGAAATCAATCAGTTTAATTTACCTCTGAGTTTATTAGAAACCATGAAACAATCAGTTATCAGTTTTTAAATAATCGGTAATAAAATCTCAAATTCCGTCCCCACCCCTAAATCAGAAATAAAGTTCAGTTGACCGCTATGCTTTTCGCTAATAATTTGGTAACTAATTGCTAATCCTAATCCGTNNAGTGGTAAAAAAAGTATCAAAAATTCGAGATTGAATTTCTTGGGGAATGCCCATTCCATTATCTCGAATAGAAATTGATAGCCATTCTGAGTTAACATCAATACCAAGAATATCTGGGTCAATTAAAGAGCGGGATTCTTGGTAAGTTGGTAAACAATGTAATAACCGATTTCCTTGAGTAAGTTGGGCTAATTGAGCCGGATATATTTGATCTTCAGATAGGGTTTTAACCTGGGTATTAATCTCGATTTTGGGAGATTGTTGATCAGTTTCTTCTAACGCATCAATAGCATTAGAAATTAGGTTCATAAATACTTGACTCAGTTGACCCGAATAACACTTGAGTAGAGGAATATCTNNCACCATAGTTTTTAACGACTTCTATTTTCTGTTTCAGACGATTTTTTAAAATTAATAACGTCCCATCAAGACAATCATGGATATTAATTTCTCGCCGTTGACTACCATCGATATGAGAAAAACTATGCAAACTATTAACAAGTTGACCCAGACGTTCTGAACTAACTAAAACACTTTTAATTGCTTCTCCTAAGTCTGGTTGCAAAAATTCAAAATCAATTTCTGCTTTAACATCATCAATCGCAGTACAAGGTTTTTCTATATTTTCTTCATAGGTTTGAATTAACTTCATTAAATCTTGATAATAATTTAATAGACAACTAGAATTTCCTACAATACAACTAACGGGATTTCGGATTTCATGGGCAACTCCAGCGACCATTTTTCCTAAACTGGCTAATTTTTCAGTTTGAATTAATTCGGATTGAGCTTGTTGACGTAATAATTCAGTTGCTAATTGATGAATATGGGATTGAGCAACTAATAACTGTTGAATATCAAGGAGTTGATGATGATTTTCTGTTAACTGAACTACAATTGGTTCATATAATGATTCCGGCGATCGCTTAACAACTCTATGGGCTGCTTCTACAATTAAGGTATCTCCTGATAAAACTAATAATTGGCTTTGAGCAAATCTTTGTAATGAACGAATAGACCTTTGTAAAAACAATTCCCGTCCATAGGGACGACTTAAACATTCTAAAAATATTCGTCGAGAAATCATCCCAGTAAACTGACCATTTTGAGTTAGCATCACCCCAGGAATCAGGGGATTTTCTTCTAACTTCTGAGTCAGAATTATCCCAGGTTGGTTGACATCAACTTGAGCATCATACAAAGATAAATCTTTCAGGGTTGACTCTAAATTTAATTGATTAATGGATGAGAAAGGAAGCATTAAAGATGACGTTTCCATAGGGTAAGTATTGAGCATAATTATGTCAAAATAAATAGATTGAAGTTCAATTGATCGGATAGCTGTTGCTGCATCTAAATTACCTATTTAAAACCGTCAAATCCTTGCAATTTAGTCATATTGATGACTGAGGTACTGTCTTTCAAATGCTTAACAGCTTAAAGGATACCGTTTCACCCTGAAAAGCCTTTACTCTATTTTATTCTATAATCTATAATTTGAAGCAAAATTTAACCTATTATTAATCTGTTTACCTATTGTTAAACTTATTCGGGATACATACCCCTATCACCCGCAATATAGGGTTAAAAAACCACAGTATGATTGTATAATTTTAGCTATCTTTCCGGGAATTTTTAAGTGAAATTGCGGGATTTGTTACCCAAAGATAGGGATGTCTCAAACTCGAACAAACTACCCGATTTCGTCCTTGATTTTTCGCTTGATATAGGGCTTGATCCGCTAGAACAATTAAATCTCCGGGTGTTTTAATCGTTTTCATAGTTTCTGGATTTCCAAATTCTGCGGTAGCAATTCCTAAACTCAAGGTGACATAGGCACTCACGGAAGAACTTTGATGATCAATTTGAAGGGCTTGGAGATGATCTCGAATTTTTTCAGCAATTAAAATCGCTTGTTCTTGATCAATTTTGGGTAAAATAACAACAAATTCTTCCCCACCATATCGAGCTACTAAACCCTGTTCTGATGTCAAAGTTTGGGCGATGACTTGAGCGACTTGTTTAAGACAATCATCTCCCGCTTGATGTCCGTAGGTATCATTATACTTTTTGAAGTAATCGACATCACTAAAAATCAGAGATAGGGGAAATTCAGTGAATTTCAGTTTTGACCATTGTTGATCAAAATATTGGTCGAAAAAACGACGGTTGGGGACTTGAGTTAGTCCATCTAAGCTGGCTTGAATTTGCAATTCCTGATATAATTGCTGTAGAATTTTATTCCATAATTGATGAATTTTTGACTGAGCTATTAACAGTTGGTACATATCAATTAATCGATAAATATGGGGTTCAAACTTAACTACAATCGGTTCATAAACTAAATCCGGTAAGCGCTGTAAAGCGGTTTGAGTCGCTTCTAAAATTGGCGTAGAACCCTCTAGTATTAAAATTTCTTTATTTTCCCAGCGATATAATACTTTTAAAGGACGTTTTGAGAACAGTTCAATTCCATAGGGGCGACTTAACCTTTGTAAAAATCGTTGTCGAGAAATCATGCCAAAAAACTCTTGATTTTCTGTTAGAATAACTCCCGGTAATAAAGGGTTAGAGTTAAAAAATTTAGCCACAACTTCTCCCCTTTCTGAAATATCGACTTGACAATCATATAAGAATTGCTCTTCAAGGGTTGGTGATAAATCAGAATAGGGCATAGAAGTAGAGTTAGGACAAAGGTTGTATAACTCAAATCCGTTGCAACTTAGCATACAATTTTCCTTTTGTTTGTAAAGATATGATGTTCCTGATTGATTCAATTATGTAGAATCCTGTATCAGATCAGTTACCTTCTATAATAACTAAGTTTTTGATGCAATATTTGGGGTAGTGCGAGTGTCCTCGCTCGCTAGGATGTATAGTTTAAATGCAGCAACAGCTTGGGAAGTGATAGCTTGAGAAACGATAACTTAGATGGCTTGGGAAATAATAGCTTTTGATAAATAATAGCTTGGACAGGTTGGGAATTGATAGCGAGCGAGGAGGCGCTGCTACCCCAGGGCTGACCCCAACGCACTGCTTTATTTTATTCGTTATCCGATAGAATTTGTAAGCGAATTTTGCCCTCACTACCATCGCCTAATTGTACTTCAATAATTTGACCCGCTAACTGTTCTAAACAGCCTAAAAGCGATCGCAAATGGGGGGTACTTGCTCCCGTATCCACATATAAACGGTCGGCTAAACTTCCCACTCGTTTCCAACTGCTATACAGTTTAACCATGGTTTGTTCAAGGACTGTGGCTTGTTTCACTAAATCAGAAGCCGTATTTAAACATCCCACCCGCAGCGCTTCTTCTAATGCCATTTCCATATCCACAGAAGACTGAGTTAAGGCTTGAACTTGACCCGCCGCATCCAAATATTTTGATAAATTTTTCGCTTCCGATGTTAACTGTTTAATCGTATCAACATCAGGATTTTCGATCATTTCCCGTTGTAATTCTGTAATATGAACTTCCGGTAGTTTTTCCATTTCTCGCACTAATGGCGCTAAATAACGAGGTGGCATTGCGCCCTCCGTGGCTTTTTCTCGAATGCTATCGGGAATTAAATCGGAGCTCATCGCCGTCCATTCATCATTCAATTGTCGGACTTCCCGGCGAGTAATTCGATCGCCATTACAAGCCGCATCACTAACCATTTGTTGAACTTCTGCGGGGGCTTTTGCTGTTTCTATAAATGCTCGTTTACTAAAATTATTAATCGCATCCGGGTTAAGATGACCTTGAAGTAATAGGGCATCAGCACTATTAGCTAATTCAATTAAAGCATAGGCCTGACTTTTGCTAATTTCCCGTTCTTTTAACCAATTTAAAAAGCCTGTACCCCGTCCTTCGCCGCCTTTTTTTTCGCGATCTCGGACAACTCTTAATATTCTGCCGCGCCAGATTTCTGTTTGCAAGTCGAAGCGATCGCAAACTTTCCAAGCGACATCAATTTGGTGTTCAAAATCCAATTCCGGAATTTCCGCTTCTGGATCAGGGAGTTCAAAATGGAGATCCTGAAATTCAGCTAAAACCTGGATCAGTTCATCGGGAGTTTGGGGACTGTCGGCCATTGGACGCACGCTTAGTTAGGAGACTGCCGGATTATTATTGCACAATTGGGGAACCTCTGGAGTTCTTCTGCGGGTGTTGTGTCCAGTTCAGACAGGCTATCATCGTTAACGAATTAAATCCTATACGGCTACGGGAATAGACTATTAGCACAGAAACCGGGTTTCTGACTATTATTTCTGGGATGAAATCAAGACTTATTGTTCAGAAACCCGGTTTCTTGGTTTGTGTACCTCAGTCCTATTTATTATTCATTAATGATTGACTTGATCACCCTCTCAACCTGTAGAGGTGCTTCAATTTCTGTAAATAATTGAATTGCATTATCAAAATTAGGTTTGCTGTTTTCCCTATCTCCCATCTGTTGATAGGTTAAAGCCTGTTGATAATAGGCTTCAGCTAGTTCACATTTTGCCCCAATATTTTCTAAAAAATTATTAACACAATCTTTCCAAAATTCCGCAGCTTTAATATTAGCCGTTTCCCAATCTTCACTTTTTCTTAAACGTGCGATCGCTTCTTCTCTAATCATTGGATGTAAAAAAAATTCACCCTTGTTAACTTCCACTAAAGAACGATTTTTTAACGACTCAATCACCCTGCGCTGTTCACCTTCTGGAACATCCCATAATAAACACAATAACCCATTATCAGGAATAGTGGGAACATCTTGATAACGATAACACCCCAACCGACATAATAATTTAAACGCATTAATATCAAGTTCTTGCAAACGCTTAAACTGAGAATTCACTAATTTTTTTAAATCGGGTTTAGCTAAAATTTCAGCTTTGTTACAATTCCAATAAGATTGAATATCTCCTTGATTATCTTCTTGAATTGCACCACACAAAATTCGCATCGCCTTGGCATTTCCCCCATAAGCTTTGTGCATTTCTGTTAAAATAGACTTATAATTATTAATCTGATAATATTCAAAATATTGTTTCCAGGCACAATAGTCTAACTCAGGTAAACGATAGGTTTCAACCGTAATATCCCCTTCACACAAACGTTCACGACTGGTAATTAAAGTTACTGACTGCACCATCGGATCTGTTAACACCCTCAATAGTTCGATATAACGTCGATGGGGTTCAATAAATCTAAATTCAGAATCCAGTGCAGGTTCTAAGTTATCAATTAATATCCCAATTTTTTGATTTTGTAACAGTCGTTTTAGCCGTCCCAAGGATACCATAAAATCCCGTCCAGCTTCCTCCTCAAAATCCTTTTTCAGCCATTCCTCAACAATACTTTCAACAGGCGAGATGGTTTCCCTTTCCTTCGCCATCGTCAAATATAAGATTTTATCAAAATTTTGATTCTAATGTTTCCATAACTTAGGAGATACCACCGTCTTAATGTATAGTGAGAGTATACCTGGTACTTCCTCTAATGATCAAATTTATGCTAAGGCAGGTAATGATATCCTTGATGCCTT
>DMPJ01000160.1 GCA_003456035.1 Planktothrix sp. UBA8402 | reverse complement strand
CTAACAGAAATGGGAACTAAACTTCCCTGGAAAAAGTAAAGCTATTTTCCTGATTAATGGGGTTAAAATTGTTGTCATGTCAGTTCGACAATACTAACCCCATTATCGAGGATGATATTCTACCTGTGGACAAGGAAACCTTGAGCTTAATTCTGTTTTAAAGTTCTACTTTTAAAGAATAAGTTAAATAAGGTTCCCTTTCCTAAGATTTTATTCAATTCTCTGATGGTAAAGAAAGGAATAAAAACAATAAATAAACATAAAATTTTATAAATCACATCAATTGTATAAATTTGTTCTTGAATTTTTGTGAAAATTTGAGCCAGAGATTCCTGTTGAAATAAACCTACTATTAAATGTTCTGCAATATTAACAAATACAACAATAAATGTAAATAAAATCGACTTATAAATAACTGAAATGATGATCGGTTGATGTTGATAGCGTTCTACAATGGGGATTTTTTCAGATAAAAGAATTACCTTTCCTAAAATTAACGCCCCCACAATAGCAATGCCATAGTTAAAGGCATCAATACCATATTTTACTAAGGCTAGGGAATGCAAAGTTACTAAAATACTAAAGGATGATACTAAATACAAATTGATAATTCCGAGGTTGATAAACTCACGAATTAAGGTTTCTTTCCAGTTCTTTTGAGTCGGTGTTGTTTGTGTCATATAGGAGGGAATGGGGAATTACGAATTACGAATTACGAATTACGAATGGGTTTTGGGGAATGGGTAATGGGAAGAAAAAGATGGTGCGTGCGCTGGTCGCTTACGCACCCTACAGCTAACTTCTTGACCTTAAAATAAATTCAGCTACGCTTAAATCTACGGGAGTTGTAACTTTTAAATTGGTTTCTTCTCCCATAACAATATGAACAGGTAAACCACATTTTTCCAATAATGCTGCATCGTCGGTGACTTCCCAACCCTTTTGAATACCTTGATCATGACATTCTTTTAATAATTTTACCTCAAAGCCTTGGGGAGTTTGCGCCGCCCATAATTGTTGGCGATCGGGTGTATCTAAAATTAACCTGTTATCATCAACAATTTTAATTGTATCCTTAACAGGAATAGCCGCAATTAACCCAGAACAGGTCTGTAATGCCGCCCCGCAGCGTTCAAATAACTCCGGTGTGGCTAAACACCTAGCGCCATCATGAATTAACACTCTTTCTGCATCGGGAGGTAAGGCTTGTAACCCATTGTAAACCGACTGTTGACGGGTTTCTCCTCCTGGGATCAACTCTACGGGTTTACTTAAATTAACAGTAGCCAAAATTTCCTGGAAGTCAGGAAAATCAACGGGTTGACCGATGATCCCGATCCAGTCAATATACCCAGACGCCGACACCGCTTCCAGTGTCCACGCCAATAACGGTTTATCCAATAACGTTAGCAGCAATTTGTTGCGATCGCTCCCCATTCGTCGTCCCATACCCGCCGCCGGAATTAATAAGTGCATTTTGAAAATTTAGAGGTGACATTGATAATTCTGTCTTCATATTAGAATTAAGCTGATCTTGTAGATTAACTCTTTACTAATGAGAATACTAGCCCTTGTCCCAGGTGGAATAGGCGATCAAATCCTGTTTTTTCCGACCCTTGATGGCCTAAAGCAAGCATATCCTGAAGCCCAAATTTCTGTTATGGTAGAACCTAGAGCTAAGGGAGCTTATCGAGTTTGTAAGTCCGTTTCTGAAATTTTGACCTATGATTTCAAGGGACGCAACAGTTTAGCCGACTGGGGAAATTTTCTCGGTGTTGTCCGTGACCGGGAATATGAAGTGGTGTTATCCCTGGGTCAGCGTTGGACGGTGGGGTTGTTATTATGGTTAACGGGTATCCCCACTCGTGTTGGCTACGCTGGAGGGGGTGAGGAGATGTTTATTAGCAACTCAGTCCCCCTGAAACCGGAACAATATGCAGCCGAAATGTATTATGACCTGCTCAAAGGGGTAGATATTATTAGCCCTTTCCCCGGATTATCAATTAATGTTCCTAAACTTGATATTGACTGGGGGGATGCTGAACAAAAACGTTTAGGAGTCAAGGATAGTGGTTATATTCTGATTCATGGGGGGTCTAGCCAGTTAGCCCAACAAAAAGGCATTGATAAAATCTACCCCGTTGCTAGTTGGCAAAAAATTATCCAAGATATTCAACAACGACAACCTAACCTTCCCGTTGTTATTGTTCAAGGGCCAGAAGATGGGCCGTTAGTTCGGGAAATAGTCGAATCTTGTCCCCAGGTTAAAGTGACTCGACCGGAGGATATTGGTAAATTATCGGCGATGATCGCCTCGGCTAATTTAATGGTCTGTACCGATAGCGCCCCGATGCACTTAGCGGTTGCGGTGGGAACCTATACGATCGCTTTATTTGGCCCGACTGAACCCGCTAAATTATTACCAAAAAGTGATCGGGTGATTGGGATTAAATCTGCTTCGGGTAAAATGTCTGATATCTCTGCTGATGAAGTGATTAAAAAAATTTGGGGCGGTTAAATGATCCCCCCTAAACCCTCTTGTTCAGCCAGGGCTGTTTCCAAGTCGGGTCAAAAAGAGTAAAGTCATGGCGATCGCCTGATGATCAAATCAAGGGCGATCGCTAACTTTTTTAAAAAAATAATGATTTTAATTTATTTCCCGGTTTAAAAAATATCATCATTTTTAGACACAACCAATTGTAAAATAAACCTTAACTCAAAAAATTAAAATGACCGAGAAGGGATTAAATATGACAGCAACAATACCAGAATTTTGTCAAGGAATTCAGTATTTTAAAGACAGTTTTCCCGAATTTGACCGCTATGGGAATAGCCCAATTATTGCTGAAAATACTGGATCAATTGCCGATGCCCATGATCCTACCGCCGCCTATCAAACCTTACTTTACGCCGATGCCCTGCGTTATTTAACCTTACAAGTCACCGCCAGTAAAGCCTCTGGACATCCAGGGGGATTTGCTTCTAGTGTGGAAGCTTATGCCGCTTTAGTGATGCTGGGTCATAAAAATATTATGACGGAAGTGGGACACCATGCGCCGGGCTTTTACAGTGCGGTGTTTTTGGATCGCTCCCTAGAAGATATGGGCATTGTCACTGTCCAACAATTGCGCGATCGCTTCCGCGAAAAACATGGACTGCTTGGCCACCTTTCTGGCTTTATTCCCGGCCTGCTCAACCCCGCCGGGCCGTTGGGACAGGGACAACATTTTGCTATGGCCGCCGCCCTGTTACACCGAAACGTCCTATTTCCGTTCACTCTCGGCGATGGAGGCATGGGTGAACCCTACCCCATGAGTAGCATGATGCACTTCCACACCGCCTATCCCCAAGTGACTAATTTCTTGCCTGTGTTGGTCTGGAATGGTTACGGTCAAGAGCATCATAGCATGGTTTCGACGAAAACTAATGCAGAAATGATTGCCTATTGGAAAGGAAATGGATTTTCAGAAGTAATTTTAGTCAATGCTAAAGATTTTGATGATCAAAATCAACCCGGTGATTATGTTGATAGTACCGCTTTTTCTATTAATAAACGAATTGAATTCACCCAAGCAATTTTAGTGGCAATGGATAAAGCTGCAAAATCGGCTTTAGGGGGTCAATTAACGGTGTTTATTATTAAACAATTGAAAGGAGCAGGGGTTCACGCTCTGGGCGCAAAATCCCATAATCTTTATCCAGGAGATACCTTAGATAGTCCCCATATTATTAACGCTTTAAAAGAACGGGCGTTACCTGTGGCTGCTTGGGAATTAGTGCGGACAAATTTAGAACGTTCTAGTGGTGGCCCGGCAGCTAAAACCGTTGTCACCGAGTTTGATTATCACTTAGCGGATCTCGGTGAATTACCCTTAGAAGAATATGCTGTTGGTGGTGATCCCAAAGTTGCAACAACCGCAATGGGGTCATTAGTCGTTTATGTTGGACAAAAAGATCCCCATTTTATTGTTACCAATGCTGATGGCAATGCGGCTTCTGGAATTAACAATATTAACCAGGGATTAAAGATTATTCACCCAACAACGGATAATACTTATTTTCAACAACCCCAAGGGCAAGTTTATGAACCATTAAGTGAAGATGCTTGTGCCGGGTTAGCGGTGGGATTATCCTTATTAGGAGCCAGAACATTATGGTGTTCTTATGAGTCTTTTGCTATTAACGGGGTTCCAGTTTTGCAAACCGTCGCCCAAGCTATGGCCGAGTTACGGCGTCCTACTCCCTCAACGGTGTGTTTATTCACCGCCGGAGCCTTAGAACAGGGTCGCAATGGCTGGACACACCAACGCCCTGAAATTGAGGCCTATTTCGCGGCAATGATGCGGAGTGGCAACGTTTTCCCTGTGTTTCCCACCGATGCTAATAGCATTCAAGTCTGCTATGAATGGGCTTTAAATACCAAAAACAAGAGCATTATTATTACTGCAAGTAAGTCACCCTTACCCATCCGCACCACCTTTGAGCAAACTCATCAAGGGTTAAAAGATGGGGCTGTGGTCTTACAGGAAGTTCCAGGGGATAAAACCGTTGTGTTTGCGGTTATTGGGGATATGACCTTAATTCCAGTGTTTGAAGCGGCGGCATTTTTAGAAACTGAAGGTATTGGGGTGCGAATTGTTTCTATTATTAACCCTCGGCGTTTATATCGTTCTCACGATGTTTTATCCGAGACTTGTTCCGAACCAGATAACGATTTTGCCAGTGATGAAACCTTTAATCAACTGTTTGCTGGAGATGCCTTAATTGGAGTGACAGGTGGTTCAAGTTTGATGTTAGAACCGATTATGTTACGCAGCAATTCTAAGCGGGATACTTTCGCTTGGAAACGCGGAGAAACTACTGCTAGTGCCGGGGAGTTAATGGCATTTAATGGGATTACTTCTGAGGCGTTGACGAAACGAGCTATTGAGTTGATTCATTAGTAAACTCAGGTAGAGACGTTAAATTTAACGTCTCTACTTTATTGTTAATTTGGGAAATATGATATACAATTTAAGAACGCAACCCTTATGCCAATTGCAACCCCTATCCTTTAGACGAATAAATTATGTCTAACAGACTTCAGTTCTTTAGAGAAAAAATGGCTGCTTTTGAAGCTAATGCTGATCCTCAAAAAGCTCTTGCTAGAGGTTATTACGTCAATCAACCTCAAAAATCATTAGCGAATACTCTCGCTAATCGCATTGCTCTACGTCCAGCTTCTACCCATCTTTTAGCGGGAGGAATTGGTTCAGGAAAAACGACTCAATTGTTAGTTGCAAAAGATAAAATTAACGAAATAGGAGATACCTATGCTCACTATATTGATGTGAGTTTATATACAGATTTAACAGTCATTTCATCTCAAGTATTAATTGCGATCGCTGGATTAGTTTTGGCTGAATTAACAAAAGAGAGCGAAAATATTAAAACACAAGGTAATAGAAATTTTATTATTAAAAAAGCATTTAGTCATCGAGAAATTATTGATCCTTATGATTATTTTCATAAAAATGATAAAGATAAGATAGTAGTAGAACGTCAAGGCATTATTCCCGTTAAATCCCAAAAATTATCTGATTTAAAAGCGTTTATAGATGCGGTCAATCACGTTACTGAAGAAGCAAAATCTATTTGTGGAAATCTAGTTTTATTATTTGATGGTTTAGATAGATTAAATGATGCTCAAACATTTTCCCAAATTGTGACAACAGATGTTCAAGTTATTTCTGATATGGGGATAGGAGTTGTTCTCGTTGAGCCTCTTTTAGCAACCTATAGCTCCTATCAACCGACTATCCTAGAATCTATTAACTATTTTTACCATCAACCCTGCTTTGATGTCAAAAATGATCCTGAAACTTACGAATTCTTTAAAGATATTCTTTATAGTCGTTCTTCTAAAGAATTTATAGAAGAAGTGGCTTTAAAGGAATTAATTCAATATTCGGGGGGTGTTTTGCGCGATTTAATCAACTTAACACAAGCCTCGATTGAAGAAGCTTATTTAGCATCAAATAGTATGAGCTTAGAAGTAGATGATGTTAGAAATGCTGTTCGTTCAATGGGGAAACAAAAATTATATGGAATTTCCAAAGATGATCTTAAATATTTAATGATAGCCTCACAATCTGAAAATTTTATTCCCACAACAGATGAACAAATTAAACTATTAGTGACTCAGCGTATTTTAGAATATCAGTACCCGGAAAAACGCTATGCTGTGCATCCGACAATTTTACCGCTTTTGCATCCATCCTTAGTTTAGGATATTTTAAATGATTACATCCATATCCCTTGATGAAATTTTACAGCGAATTTCCACTTATCCACAGAGTAATATTTGGTTGGCGATTGTAGCCAATAATTCTGAGCATCAAGAACTGATTCAAAACTTAGAAGAAACCCTTAGTATTTTTACAGGCTACAACGTTGTAGCGATTTCTGGTCAGGAGGGAATAATGTTGGTTTGATTTTTCTATTTTAATTGATGAAAACAAAAAGCCCGCAGAAGTTCTTGGGTTTGATTTTGAGATTAGGTTTCCCGAAAATTATCCCGCAAAATTTTTGAGATTTGATCTCAATTTACCCAATCATAATAATGAAGAACGAGGAATGCGCTTTCATCTCCATCCCAGTAGTGATGATTTTATGATTCATAGTCCTCCTATGACACCTTTAGAGATTTTACATTTATTCCTTTATGGTTTACCAATTCCAGATAAACGCCGTTCTTCTTAACTTTAACGGGAGTTTGATATTACAGTTTATTTGATAATTTTGTTATGCTAGATTAACCCAATTTTCAATGCTGCTATGACCACAACCTTTCCCACCGAACAACCCACAACTACCCTACCTGACCATACACAACTCCCCGACTCAGACGGTACATTTGTGAAAAATTTTCAAGAACATNNATCCTCAAAGTATTTTACTCACCGATTCTATTAACCCGGTTCTGCAAAAAATTCATCCCGATGGATACTATTGTATTGGTCAAGATAGTGGGATTTATTGGCGCATGACTGACCCACCACAACGGGGAGCAGAAGCGCCAGATTGGTTTTATGTTGCCAATGTTCCCCC
>DMPJ01000256.1 GCA_003456035.1 Planktothrix sp. UBA8402 | reverse complement strand
AGGAAAAAATCTAGCTATTGACTTAAATATTGATGGCAAAATTGACCTAACTCAAGATTTGCTAATTGTTGATTTTTATGCCGATACCACAGCAAAAACCGCAGGAATAGGGTTAATTGAAGATGTTGTGAATCTTAAAGGCCAAGATATTATCAACTCTAATATTCCCAACACTGCACCCCCTCCCACCTCTAATATTACCTGGACAACACCAACCGCCTCTGCGAGTGATCCTGGGTCAAATGTTCCGGCTCCGGGGGGTGGAAATACCACGTTTGTTGACCAAGGAATTACATCATTTCTGTTTACCAACGCCCCCGATAATGCCTTTGTCCCGGCAACAGCAACTAACCTTTATATTCAAGCTTTAAACGGAAATGATTTTGTTGTGGGAACCGCATCGGCTGATAATATTAATGGTAATTTAGGGGATGATAACATTTTAGCCGGAGGTGGGAATGATGGCGATCGCACCCTAACAATTCCTGCTAATACCATTCGCACAGCTATTCGTGGCGGGAAAGGGTCAGATAACCTCGATGGTCAAGAGGGAGATGACTTAATCAATGGCAACCTGGACAATGACACCGTATTAGGAGGTGTGGGAAATGATATTATTCGGGGTGGAAAAGGTGCAGACGTCTTAGATGGCGGTGCGGGTGCAGATTACTTGATTGGTGATGCAGATCAGGATAAACTCACAGGGGGAGCCGATGCTGATATCTTTGTGTTACCTGGAGCGTCCGTTGCAGCCACCAGTTCCAATCAAGCCGATCTAATCACCGATTTTCTCGCCGGAACTGATACAATTATGTTACCTTCGGGGATAACTTTTGCTCAACTAACATTAACGGCCGTTACCGTACAAGTTGATGGTAGTACAGCAGTAGCATCCACATCAATTCAATCAGGAACAACCTTTTATGGGTTAGTACAAGGGATAACCCCAGTTCAACTAACCGAAACTAACTTTGTTGCAGATAATCCAAATATTACCATTTTAGGATAGATCTAGGTCAGAAACCGGGTTTCTCAACTCATCTTTCTGTTAATAGCAAAGGTTATTGCAGAAATCGGGTTTCTGATCAAGATGATCGTAACAAACACAAAATTTATATAGAAACCCGATTTCTGATTCTGGGGTAGGGTGTGTAGAAATCGGGTTTCTGATCAAGATGATCGTAACAAACACAAGATTTATATAGAAACCTGATTTCTGATCAAGATGATCGTAACAAACACAAGATTTATATAGAAACCCGATTTCTTACTTCAAGTTTGTAATACTGTTGATACGACCTGTAAAGCGGTTTAAGAAGATGTCTAACACCGAGCGTTTACCGACATTAATCTTAGTATTTACCGACATCCCCGACTGTAAACCAATCTTGATATTTCTTTCTTCATCTAAGGTAAAGTTTTGCTTATCCAATTTCACTTTTCCTTTAAAAGTAAAATACTGACGGCCTTTTTCTGGATCAGGTTTAATAGCGTCTTGACTCAGCCATTTTAACTGTCCAGAAACCATCCCAAACTGATCATTAGGGAAAGCATCAATTGTGACTTCTACTGGAATACAATCTGCATCAGTAATGCCAATTTCTTGTCGAGCTTCTGGAGAATCTGGACAAATACAATCTTTTTCTGCTTTGCATTCAATCACTTCTCCAGCGACGGTTTTTCCATCATAAGGTTGTAAGAATTTGCGTTTGACCCGCAAAGCATTTAAAACTAACGCCAGGTCTGTATTCTTAATATAAATTGTGGCTTCAAGTCCCTTATCATCGGCTAAAATTTGCATCAGTTTTTCCGTTTGTTGAGCTTCATAATAAGCCTCATTACAACGCTTCATTTTCGGATCACCCGATTTTAATACTTGCTGATTGACATAATTGCAAATTTCATCCTTTTTCATATCAACTTCAGAATCCTGTTTAGTTGAGGCTTGCAAATCATAAATCCCCCCCGCCACAGGTGAACGTAAAACTTGAGTATCGCGCTGTTCTTCAACTTTTTCAAGTTGAGCATTAACATCTCCTAATCGTTTTTCATTATCCAGTTTATATCGACTCAGTTGAGAATCAATAGTCGCAATTTGTTTTTTGTTTTCTTCAACGCGAAAATACAGTTCTTTTGCCCAAGCATCTTTTGTATTCTGTAATTCTTGTTCCGTCCGATCAATTGAAGCTAAAACTTTCTGTTTCTCATCTTCTAATCGTTTAATTTCAGCTTGTTGTTTCTCGACATCGCCTTTACGCGCGTTAATTTCACTTTGACGGGTTGTGATTTGATCCTGCTGACGTAAAAATTCATTTTGGCTTTTTAAAACCTCTTGTTCTTGACGTTTTTTATTTAAGTCAGACATGGCTCCTTCTTCAACTAAGGGAGCAATTTGACCCAAAATAGATTGGTTCAGATCTAGACCTTCTTGAGACTTATCGAGTTGATCTTTTGCTGAATTTAATTGTTCTTCGGAATAGCGAATTTGATTAGTTGCATATTGAACCTGTTCTCTGGTTGCCCGAATGGAATTTTCCGTTTGTTCGAGTTGTTTGTTAAATTCAATAATTCGTCCTTCCACCGCAGAAATACGAGATTGATATTCCGCTCGGTAATTCGCCACTAAACCTGACTGATTAGGACTATAGTTAATTGCTCGCCCTTGATTATTATAAAGTTCATTAATTAAAGCCATTAAAACTTCATTTTCTTGCAGTCTAGCATCCCGATCTTTAACCATTGTTTCCCACTCAGCAGGTAAATTTCCTTTTCCATTTCCCTGAAGAATACTGTTATAAAATTGGTTTTCTTGATTGAGAGTGCTTTTTAATTTAGCTAAAGATTTAATATCGGCGCTGGGGCTAGTGGTACTAAAGGTAAGCAGAGGTTGGTTTTTCTGAACGCGATCGCCATTTTCAACGTGCAGTCTCACCACCGCACCCGTTATTGGGGCTTGAATTTCTCTAGCACCTTCTTTATATTCCAGTTCACCCACTGCTGGAACTGTTTGTTCAACCCGAGAAAAATAAGCCCAAACAACGCCCGAAGTGGTTACTAACATGATCAACCACAGAAACAGATGCGACCACATCGCAGGTTTCTCAAGAATAACGGGTTGATCAATAAGTGATACAGATTTCATAAATATTAATGGGTAAACAGCAACTAGAAACAGTAACAGAAAGATAAATTGAGCAGAAATCGGGTTTCTATATAAATCTTGTTTGTTACCGATAATCTTGATCAGAAAC
>DMPJ01000487.1:2582-2812 GCA_003456035.1 Planktothrix sp. UBA8402 | reverse complement strand
TTCTGCATAACAGAAAGATAGCAGAAGAAACCCGGTTTCTGAGTTTCTATAAACAGTGATAGAATTAAGGAAACTGCGATTATCTTGTACCTAAAGGTTATTTAAGCCATGACGGAAATCATTTTCCTAGTAGAATCTGATGTTGAAGGGGGGTATATTGCCCAAGCATTAGGGGAATCAATTATTACCCAAGCTGATGATTTAGAAAGCTTAAAAAAAGCCATAAAAGT
>DMPJ01000487.1:0-2530 GCA_003456035.1 Planktothrix sp. UBA8402 | reverse complement strand
AGGTCAAGATTTAGTAAAAGCTCTCAGAAGGTTGGGTTATGAAGTTAGCCATCAAACCGGGAGCCATATTCGATTAACTACACAAGAACAGGGAGAACATCACATTACTATTCCGGCTCATAATCCTTTAAAAGTTGGTACATTGAATGCAATTTTAAAGAATGTGGCTAATCACTTAAAGTTAGAGCGAGAAGAATTAATCAGTCTATTATTTGAGTAATCAATTCAGAACTGAGCATCTATAAGAAACTTCATACAGCAATTTTATAAATACTTTTCACCTGAGTTAACCGACTTGCAAATAGCAAAGCGGCTAAAATATCATCCCGTTCCAAATCATCATAATCTGCTAAAATTTCCTCCATACTCATCCCCGAACTCAGTAACTCTAAAATCAACTCAACCGGATAACGTAACCCTCGAATGCAAGGTTTTCCATGACAGATATTTAGATCTAGAGTGATTCGCTGCAAAAGTGATTGATTCATAGTGAGTATTTCTTAACAGGTTTTCAGCCATTTAATCCTGTTTATTATTATATTATAGTCAGGAAGCGATCGCCCGATCTATTTCTGGTTTATGGGTTTCATAATAAGCCTGTACTGCGGTCAAATCCATTAAAGTTAATCCCGGAAAATTTTGGATTATTTCTTGATAATCCGCTCCTTGCTGTTGTAAAGAAATTACCGTCCATACAGGTATTCTCGTATAACGAATACAAGCATGACCGCCACAGAATCCTGCTGTTTTTTGAATGATTCTCGCTTGCAATTTATCTTGCAATAAGACATATTCTTCAATCTCTAAAGAATCAATTAATTGCACTAATGAATCGATTAATTTACTGTTCATTTTTCTATAATTTGGTTACTCGTTGGGGTTCGTGCTCTGGTGGAAAGAAACCCGGTTTCTAGTTTCTATTATCACAATCAACCAAACAAGATAGTACAATAGAATCATCCCCAACCCCATAAAATCAGATGACTCTCACAACCCAACGCTTTACCCTTGAAGAATATCTTCACTACGATGACGGTACAGATAGTCTCTATGAATTAGTAAACGGAGAATTAGTTTCTATGGCATTAGGAACCGGACAACATGGTGAACTGATCGATTTTCTTAATACTCAATTTCGCACCGAGATTGCTAGAATAGGACGAGATTGGGTATCTAAACAAATGGCGATTGGTGTTCAATCTCCTCGTGGCGATCGCTGGGATACCGTTCGCATTCCTGATGTTATGATTATTCCTAAAGAACAGTGGCGAAATTTGCAAAACCGCGAGGCTGTTANNCACCCCCGCTTTTGGTTGTAGAAGTTGTTAGTCCTTCAACTAAAAGTGTTGACTATCGAGCTAAACGTGCCGAATATTCTGTTTTAAATATACCTGAATATTGGATTGTTGATCCATTACAAGCTAAAATTACTGTTTTTACTCTATCTGAAGGATGGTATGATGAAGTTGTTTTTACAGATAGCGATCGCCTAATTTCTCCTACTTTTGCGGAACTGAATCTAACCGTTAATCAAATTTTCCAAAGTGAAATTTGATCGCGATCGCCAATAGCAAATATTGGGCTAAAATTAACAAAAATTGTCACAAATATTCTTCTTGGATAGAAATTGGTAACTTTTGTAAATCGGGGATTTCCACCATTTCTTTTTCCTGTTCCTTAACACTAATTGGCACTCTCAAGGGTTGACGCTGTTCTAGCCAACAACTCGCTAAAGGCAATGTTTGATCCAATTCTTCCAAGGGTCGCGGAATCACCATTACAGCGTTTAATTCCCCAATGCGTTCGGCTTCAAACATTCCCGCCTCAACCGCCATTGCCACATCGGACACAGGCCCCCGAATAATAACCGTACACAACCCCGCCCCAATGCGTTCATAGGACATCAGGCTCACATCCGCCGCTTTTAACATAGCATCCGCAGCCCCGACCATTGCCGGAAATCCTCGTGTTTCTAGTAAACCCACCGCTTGATTACTCAAACGATGACCAGTTCCCCGACTCGTAAGCTCGGATAAACGAGAACTAATCGGAAACACAATTTCTAGGTTAGGGAAGGGTCGAGGAATCACTAATGTAGAGATCAATTGACCAAACTGTTTAGCTGTTTGCGCCCCGGTTTCCACTGCCAAACGGACTTCAGAAATTTTTCCCCGCACAATCGCCGTACAATGTCCACCTCCAATTTTCTCATATCCGACTAAATGAACCCCGGCCGACTTCAACATCATATCCGCCGTTCCCACAATCGCAGGGAAGCTTTGAGTGGAAACTAAACCCAAAGCCATATCTCTGAAATCGGTCTGTGACCGTTCAGAAGAACCGGAATCTCGTCTGTTTGCGTCCATTTTTAACTATTCCGATATATCGGGTATGGCCTATGGGACATGAAAATAGGGTGTAGGCTTTGGAGTACATAGGCTGTGGGAAGAACCCTGGCGTCGGGTGTGGAACCTTAGTTATTTCCTTCTCTCCCCCTGCTCCCCTTGCTCCCCCTGCTCCCCTACTCCCC
>DMPJ01000153.1:2316-3222 GCA_003456035.1 Planktothrix sp. UBA8402 | reverse complement strand
AGCTCGACTAGCACCGTAAATCAGTTATCAGTCATCAGTTTATTTCCCATTCCCCATTCGTAATTCGTAATTCGTAATTCGTAATTCCCTTTAAATATGAAATTAAACATTGTAAAACTGAATGAAGCCGCAATTTTACCTCAATATGCTCATATTGGGGATGCGGGATTGGATTTATTTGCGATCGCAAATACCACAATTTCTCCGGGAGAAAGTCAATTAATTCCCACCGGAATTGCGATCGAATTACCCCTAGGAACAGAAGCCCAAATCAGACCTAGAAGTGGTTTAGCATTGAAACATCAAATCACAGTTCTGAATACCCCCGGAACCATTGACGCCGGATATCGGGGAGAAATCGGAATAATTTTGATTAATCATGGCAAAACCTCCTTTAATATTACAAAAGGAATGAAAATTGCTCAAATGGTGATCGCCCCCGTTTTGCGGGTAGAGATTGAAGAAGTTCAACAGTTAAGTGATACCAAAAGAAGCGATAATGGATTTGGGTCTACAGGATTAATCTCCACAAAACCCCACTAATTTATATTATTTTATGAGCATGGAAGACTTACCAGAAAACTATCAACCGCCCCTGCGACCGACTTGGGATGAGTATTTTATGATGATGGCTAAACTGGTAGCAACGCGCTCCACCTGTTTAGTGTTTCCCGTGGGTGCAGTGATTGTTAAAGACCGACAAATGCTGGCTACGGGTTATAATGGATCGCCCTCTGGTTCAATTCATTGTACTACCCAGGGCTATTGTTATCCGGGGTTAAGTAGCTGTGATGCTAGTTCGGTGTTACCGTCCCGTGCGGTTCATGCGGAAGCAAATGCGATCGCTCAAGCGGCAAAACATGGAATTTGTTGTAACGGGGGAAGTATTTATGTTACCTTGGAACC
>DMPJ01000153.1:635-2284 GCA_003456035.1 Planktothrix sp. UBA8402 | reverse complement strand
GAGATTTATATATTAATGATGGCTTAGTCACCTTAAAACAGATCCATCTTTCTGAAGAAATTACTCAAAAAGGGGCATCATTTTTATTAAATCCGACATCGGTTTTTGGAATGGTTAAAGGGGGACAGTAAATCACGAATTTGACGGATTTCTGGGATTTTACGAATTAATTTAATCGATTAAAAAAATGGTTAAACTTGAACATCGGAGGAGCTAAATATTGTGAGACTGGTGATTCTAGGTGGCCCAGGAGCCGGAAAGGGAACTCAAGCCAAACTGTTATGTAGTGATTTGGGTATTCCTTGTTTGGATATGGGTCAGATTTTGAGACAAAGGATCATTTCTGATACGGAGTTAGGTCAACAAGCTAAATCTTATGTTGAACAGGGGGAATTAGTCCCGGACGAAATTATGATTAAATTTGTCCGTCAACAACTACTAGAGCCTGATGTGGCGAAGGGTTGGCTTTTAGACGGTTATCCCCGTACCGCATTTCAGGCGGAAGAATTGGATTTTTTATTAGAAGATTTAGAACAAAAGTTAAATTGGGCGATTTATTTTAATGTTCCAGAAATGGTATTAAAAAGGCGTTCTTTAGCGCGCTCAAGGGCTGATGATCAACTGGGAATTATTGAACGTCGAATTGAGTTATTTTATCAACGCACTGTGCCAATTTTAGAGTATTATGAACTTACAGGTCGTCTTTTAGATATTAATGGTGAGCAATCTCCAGAACAAATTTATCAAGAGATTTGTCAACGTCTCAATTAATAGAATACAGCCCTGAAGGGCTTACTACAATTACTTTTAATTAATTATGTGGAAACGTCCTGATAATCGAGAACCAAATCAACTTCGTCCTGTAAGTTTTGAGCGGAATTTTACTCGTTTTTCCCCTGGTTCTGTGTTAGCAAAAAGTGGGGATACAAAAGTATTATGTACGGTTAATATTGAGCCGGGAGTGCCTAAATTTTTACAGAATACAGGACAAGGATGGTTAACAGCAGAATATCGAATGTTACCTGGGGCAACACCCCAACGTCAACCGAGGGAATTATTAAAATTATCAGGACGCACCCAAGAAATTCAACGATTAATTGGACGGAGTTTAAGGGCTGCATTAAATTTAAAAGCATTAGGAGAATTCACCATTACCGTTGATGCCGATGTGATTCAAGCGGATGCTGGAACGCGAACTACGGCTATTACCGGGGGGTTTGTGGCGTTAGTTGATGCCTTAAATACATTAGTTAAAAAAGAACAACTCCAACAATTACCAATCTGTCATCAAATTGCTGCGATTTCTGTAGGATTATTAGCAGGAGAACCCTATTTAGATTTGAATTATCCCGAAGATGTGGCTGCGGATATTGATTTTAATTTGGTGATGACGGAAGAATTAGAAATTATTGAAATCCAAGGAACCGCAGAATCCGGTAGTTTTAGCCGGGAAAAATTAAATAAAATTTTGGATTTTGCCGAACTAGGAATTAAAGAATTATTAGAGGCTCAACGTCAAATATTAGGAGAGTTTATCCTCCTAAAAACTGAGGAATCATAAATAATAAACAGTGCCTTCTTTTTTTCTATTACCCATTACCCATTACCCATTACCCATTACCCAACACCCATTCGTAATTCGTAATTCG
>DMPJ01000153.1:0-521 GCA_003456035.1 Planktothrix sp. UBA8402 | reverse complement strand
ATTTTGACTCCATGATGATCACAGGTTGGGATTTAACTGCTTCTAAACCTGTGGCAATTTCAGTTAATTTTTGGTTAATTGATGTTTCTAATTGAGTCACTTGTTGGGTTAACTGATTGAGTTGAGTCTCCAATTTTTCTGTCTTAGTTCCATCGTCAGCTAGTACCTTTTTTTCTAAATCTGTTAATTTATTTTTAATTTCAAATAACCGTTCTTCAAGGGGCTGTAAATTNNGTAAAATCGGTAAAACTTGAGGAGAATTCAGGTTAGGAATCTCAGGAGGAGGTGTGGGTTCGGATTTAGATAATAATAGAAATTGCCACAGAGCTTGTTTACAAAGATTGCTAAAAGTTTGATACTTTGCCTGGGATAATTCCTGTTCAATGGCATCTAATAATGTCTGATCTGCGGCATCTTCCGTGAATGTTACCGACTGATTTTGTTTGCGATTTGCCCACAGCATAATATAATTCCAGACCTACTGTTATCCGTTCTGTAAAACTTACTCAAACTTACCAAGG
>DMPJ01000290.1:842-7007 GCA_003456035.1 Planktothrix sp. UBA8402 | reverse complement strand
TGCGCTGCGCTTACACACCCTACTATGTTAGACTCGCTATATAATATTCAATAATTGCTAGGAAGAAAATTATGATCAAAATTATCAAACAATTAACGATTGTTTTTTGTGCCATTTTTCTGTTGAGTGGCTGTGTTAAATATGATGTGGGAGTGGAATTTCAGGATCAAACTCATGGTCAAATTGTTCAGAAGATTCAATTGGGAGAAAGATTAACTAGCTTTAGTCATGAAGTCATAGATGAATGGATATCTAGTTTAGAACGACGGGTTAAACAGTTAAGAGGGAAAACAAAACGACTATCTAAACAAGAAATTTTAGTCACAATTCCTTTTAATAATGGTAAGGATTTAGAGACAAAATTCAATCAATTTTTTAATCCTGCTGAATTCAATAATAAAAAATCTCAGCCGAAATCCGATGTCGAACTACCTCAATTTTCTGCAAATTTAAACCTTAAACAAAATAATTGTTTTTTTGCCTTACGCAATCATCTAAACTTAGAATTGGATTTGCGATCGCTTTCCCTACTGTCAACATCGGAAAATGTATTAATCAGTTCGGGTAATTTATTAGAACTGGAATTTTTGTTAACAACTCCTTGGGGTGCAACTGTTATTAATCCGATCAGTATTCCTGATGGTTCGGTCGCACCTCTATTAGCGAATGTTGAATCCAATGGAAAACAGTTAATCTGGACATTAAAACCCGGAGAAATTAATCAATTAGAAGCGATTTTCTGGGTTCCAAGTCCGATTGGAATTGGGACAGTTGTAATTATCCTAATAACGGCTTTAGGAATTTATCTCAAGTATACTTTTATCCCTAAATTCAAAGCCGGAAAATCCCCAATTCCCAGTCGTGTTTAACTCGATTCAAAAGCCACAAAAAGCGATAAAATTAAATAGGCTTTGACTGTTGATTAATCCCCCGTAGAGACGTGCCAAGGCGCGTCTGTTGTGATCTCCCGATCGTTATTCCCAACGAACAACAAACCATTGAAGGTGTCGTGCAGTGATTTCAGGTGATTCCACAATTTCCAGCCCTGACCATTTCTCCAGTCCGCCCCTGATTGTTGCCACCCCGACCGATGCGTTAACAGCCCTCTCGGAAGGAATTGCGCTCTTGATTGAGTTGGCACAACGGGGAGAAATCGATCCTTGGGATGTGCAGGTGATTGATGTCATTGATCGTTATCTCAGTAAACTGACGCCCCCGGAGGAATCAAGTTCTAGTAATAATTTTGCCGAATTGTCCCAGTCGGGCCAAGCGTTTTTGTATGCCTCGATGTTAGTCTTGCTCAAGGCTGATAGTTTGATGGCGACGGAAATCCTAGACCCCAATGCTACCTTACCCGATGGGTCGGAATTCCTAGACCCTGAAGATGAGGTTAATGGCATTCAACGTCCCCAACAACTGGAAAAACAAATCCGGCGCCGGGCGGTGGGCAAAATTCCGCAAAAACGGCGGGTCACATTGGAAGAACTGATTGAACAGTTACAACTGATGGCTGCTACCATTGAGGCACAAAAAGTCCGTCCCCGTCCCCGCGCTAACACCGCTAAAAGCCGAGCCACAACCGCAAAGGCGATCGCCGAGTTAGCCCATCAAGAAAATTTAGTAGAAATGGCCTCAGAAGTTGAACGACTCTTAAACCAAGGATCACTACAGAGTCAAGAATGGTTTGATTTGGAGCAGTTATTAACTCTTTGGTTAGAAACGAAGCAACCAGAACAGCCCCCAACTCCTGAAGAAAACCCAATTCAGCATGGCCCTAATCATGATCGGGTGGGGGTATTTTGGGCATTGCTGTTATTATCGGCCCAATCTAAAGTTGAACTAGCTCAAGAGGAATTTTACCAAGACCTGAAAGTTCGCTCTTTGACAGAGCCCCGGCAAAGCCTTGAAATTGAGTGATTTTAACTTTTCTCAGATCCTTCTGATTAAGCAGGATCAACCTTGATAAGCTATTAATTGATTCGCGCACTCAAAGATCAGATTGTAGAATGGAGCAGTTATTCTGTGCAACTGCTTCGTGAATACAAAGCAATTGCTAATTTTGATCAATGAGTTGCGTCTGAGTGAATAATTTTAAACCTAGCTTAAGGTTGTGAGGAAGTGAACATGAAAGCCATGATTTTAGCAGCCGGAAAAGGAACTCGTATTCGTCCAATTACTTATACAATTCCTAAACCTTTAATTCCTATCCTGCAAAAACCAGTGATGGAATTTTTGGTGGAATTACTACGAATGCACGGTTTTGACCAAATTATGGTCAATGTCAGTCATTTAGCTAATGAAATTGAAAACTATTTTCGTGATGGTCAAAAGTTTGGCGTTGATATCGCCTATTCTTTTGAAGGCAGAATTGAAGACGGAAATTTAATTGGAGAAGCTTTGGGTTCGGCGGGAGGGATGAAACGAATTCAAGATTTTAATCCCTTTTTTGATGATACTTTTGTGGTTTTATGTGGCGATGCGTTAATTGATTTAGATTTAGCCGCCGCCGTAAAATGGCATAGAGAAAAAGGCTCAATTGCCACAATTGTAATGAAATCTGTTCCTAAACAACAAGTTTCTAGTTATGGGGTTGTTGTCACCGATGAAACAGGTCGGGTTAGAGCATTTCAGGAAAAACCATCAGTGGATGAAGCCCTCAGCACTGATATTAATACCGGGATTTATATTTTTGAACCAGAGATTTTTAAATATATTCCTTCGGGCTGTGAGTATGATATTGGGAGCGAATTATTCCCCCAGTTAGTTGAAATTGGTGCTCCTTTTTATGGGATTTCTATGGATTTTGAATGGGTGGATATTGGGAAAGTCCCCGACTATTGGCAAGCGATTCGCAGTGTGCTGTTAGGATATATTAAAAATGTTTCTATTCCCGGCCAACAGGTGCGTCCTGGGATATATACGGGGTTGAATGTGGCGGTAAATTGGGATAAAGTTAATATCCAAGGCCCGGTTTATATTGGCGGGATGACTCGTATTGAGGACGGGGCGACAATTATTGGCCCGACGATGATCGGCCCTAACTGCTGGGTTTGCAGCGATGCCTATGTGGACAATAGTGTGATTTTTGAATATTCTCGTTTGGGGCAAGGAGTGCGTTTAGTTGATAAATTGGTATTTGGGCGCTATTGTGTTGATAAACTGGGAGCTTCTATTGATGTCCAAGCGGCGGCACTTGATTGGTTAATTACGGATACCCGTCAAGCATTTACTTCTAATTCTTCTGAACGACAAGCGATCGTCGATTTATTAGGTAATACTTAATCTAAGCGGTGTCGGTGTTCGGTTTTCCGGCTCCGTTACCCGCTACCCTTCTCAATATTAATACTCAACAAAAACTACTGATGTCTTCTTTGACTTGCAATCAATCTAAGTTTATTGTTGCCGAATCGGGTGCATCTTACTATCAGAATGATTCGGGTGATTCTTCTTTGGTTTCAGAACAATTTATTGAAGTATTAGTTGATGTTCCTTATGGTTTTAATTCGGAGGAACAAGAGGAAGAAAAACTATTTACTTATCGTGTTCCTCAAGAGTTAATTGTCAAACCTGGAGATATTGTTAGTGTTCCTTTTGGGACTCAACAATTAGGAGGAATTGCAATTCGGTTGATGGATAAACTGCCTCCAGATTTACCTGAAAATAAAGTTAAAGCAGTTGAAGATATTATTTGTAGTGGTTTCTTTCCCTCAACCTATTGGCAACTATTACAGCAAGTTTCTAATTATTATCAAACTCCTTTAATTCAAGTGATTCGGACGGCTTTACCCCCAGGATTATTAGGAAAAAGTCAACGTCGGATTCGTTTAATTCCTGAAACACTCCCAAAGGATGCTCAATTATTTTTAAATCCGGCTGCTGCTGCTATTTTAAATATCTTGCATTCGGAAAGCCGCTGCTCAAACCNNAATCTTCAGCTAACAGAGATTTCACTTGGAAATATTTGAAACAAAATGTGATTAATCCTCAACGGGGATTAAAAGATTTATTACAAAGAAAATGGATCGAAAGTTATTTAGAACCCCCTAGTCCTCCCCGTCCCAAATTAAAACAGGCGGTGACATTAGTTGATGATATTATCCCCTTAGATTTAACCTCTCGTCAACAGGAAGTTTTAATCCTGGTAATTAAAGTTCTTAAGCAGCAAGGAGGAGAACTGTGGTTTAATGATTTAATAAAAATTTGTAGTACCAGTTCTAGTCTGTTAAAAAATTTAGCCGAAAAAGGATGTATTGTCATTACTGATCGGGAAGTTTTAAGACAAGATCAAGGTATTTTTCAAACTTCCGATCAGCCGAAAATATTAAATCAATATCAAACGGAATCTTTACAAGCAATTAACAGTTTATCTAGTTATGCTCAAATCTTATTACATGGGGTTACAGGTTCAGGAAAAACCGAAGTTTATTTACAAGCGATCGCACCCATTCTAAACATCGGAAAATCCGCCTTAGTATTAGTTCCTGAAATTGGCTTAACCCCCCAATTAACCGACCGATTTCGCGCCCGTTTTGGCGAACAAGTCTTTGTTTATCATAGCGCTCTTTCCGATGGAGAACGTTATGATACTTGGCGCAATATGACCCTAGGTTTACCCCAAATTATTATCGGAACTCGTTCGGCTATTTTCGCACCTTTACCGAAATTAGGATTAATTATTTTAGATGAAGAACATGATAGCAGTTTCAAACAAGATCAACCTTCTCCCTGTTATCATGCCAGAAAAGTTGCCCAATGGCGGGCTGAATTAGAAAATTGTCCCTTAATTTTAGGATCAGCAACTCCATCGTTAGAAAGTTGGTTAGAAATTAAACACAAAACTCAACAAAATCGGTTTTATTTATCCCTTCCCGAACGCATTCAAGCGCGACCAATGCCGCCGATAAAAATTATTGATCTGCGTCAAGAATTGCGTCAAGGAAATCGATCTATTTTTAGTTATGATTTACAAACCGCCCTACATCAATTAAAAGCAACTCGTCAACAGGGGATATTATTTATTCATCGTCGGGGATATAGTACCTTTGTTTCCTGTCGTAGTTGTGGTTATGTGATGGAATGTCCTCATTGTGATGTTTCCCTCGCTTATCATCACGAACATCCCGACGCCGCCCAACTTTTAAGATGCCATTATTGCAATTATAGTCAACTCTATCCCCAACATTGTCCTGAGTGTGAATCTCCTTATTTTAAACATTTTGGTAGTGGAACACAACGAGTCACGGAGGAATTAAATCGCTTATTTCCTGAGTTAAAATGTATTCGGTTTGATAGTGATACTACCTCTCGAAAAAATGCTCACCGCACCCTATTAACTCAGTTTGCGAATGGAGAAGCGGATCTATTAGTGGGAACTCAAATGTTAACCAAAGGATTAGATTTAGCGTCTGTTAGTTTGGTGGGAATTGTATCAGCAGATGGGTTATTACATTTATCAGATTATCGAGCTAGTGAACGGGCTTTTCAAACCTTAGTCCAGGTAGCAGGAGGGGCGGGACGGGGGAATGATCCCGGACAGGTAATTTTACAAACCTACACCCCCGAACATCCGGTTATTCAAGCGGTACAACGTCATGATTATGAGTCTTTTGTTGCTACGGAATTACAACAGCGACAGGAGTTAAATTATCCGCCCTATGGTCGTTTAATATTATTACGTTTAAGTAGTTTTAATCAGCAAGATGTTGAACAAACTGCCCAAAAGTTAGCAGAATTTTTATTAGAAAATAATCCTAATTCTGATTTTGAATTATTGGGCCCGGCTCCGGCTCCTATTCTCCGTGTTGCTAACCGTTATCGCTGGCAAATTCTGCTCAAAACCTCTCAAGATTCTTCTATTATTTTACCTAAATTCTCTGAGTTTAATTCGGGTTCTGTTTATATTACCATTGATATTGATCCTCTGCATTTGTAGGGTTTATAATTAATTATGTTGGAGATAAAATTTGATTTCAATTTCTTGAGCAGATAAGGGTTTAGCAAATAAATAACCTTGACCAAATTCGCAACCAAGTTCTTGTAACCATTGCATTTGTTGTGCTGTCTCAATACCTTCGGCGACAATAGCTAAACCGAGATGATGACCTAAATCAATAATACTACTAACAACTTGATAATTACGGTTTTTTTCCTGCATTTGACTGACAA
>DMPJ01000290.1:0-823 GCA_003456035.1 Planktothrix sp. UBA8402 | reverse complement strand
GAATATCCCGTGCCAAAATCATCAATACTAATCTGAATGTTTCGGGACTTAATTTCTGTTAATACATCAATGGTTTTATTAATATCTTCAATTAGCATACTTTCTGTAATTTCTAAACTGAGCGCATTACCATCTAAACCAGTTTCCATTAAAATCTGATCAATTTCTTCGATTAAATTAATTTTCCGAAAATCCTGAGCGGAAAGGTTAACACTCATCTTCAGTGGTAGGCGACTAGGAAATCTTTTGTTCCAGGTTGCTAGTTGTTGACAAGCTGTGGATAACATCCAACTATCAATAGTTACAATTAAGCCAGTTTCTTCGGCTAAAGGGATGAATTCTACGGGAGAAATAAAACCGCGAGTTGGATGTTGCCAGCGTACTAATGCCTCAAATCCAATTAAGCGATTATTAGAAATATCAATAATTGGCTGATAATATACTAGAAATTGTTTTTTTTTGATCGCTCTCCGAAGATCGTTTTCTAAATGTAGTCGATTAATTGCGACCGCGTGCATTTCTCGATCAAAAATTTCATATCTGGCTTTGCCTTTATTTTTGGCGCGATACATGGCAATATCGGCATCTCGTAGCATATCTGAGGCTTGAATATAATCTTTTGTACCAAATACAATCCCAATACTTGTACTTACATGAATTTCCCTTTCTTCGATGATTAATGGTAAAGCTAATGTTTTAAAAATCCGCTCAGTTGCTCGAATTGCTTCTTGAATATCTTTGATTTCATCTAACAAAATCACAAACTCATCACCGCCGATTCTAGCTGCTAGATCGGTTGATCGCAAAATTGACTGAAGCTTAT
>DMPJ01000397.1:2403-7510 GCA_003456035.1 Planktothrix sp. UBA8402 | reverse complement strand
GTGAAATCCGTGAAATCCTCTTAAATCCGTGATCCCTATTCCCTGCTATAAATAAAATTGAAATCGCTGTTGCATTTGTTCAATTGTTAGTTTTTGTGTCCAATATTCCACTAAAGCATGACCAAACGCCCAAGCATTTTTGTCCGGGGGATTGGGATTTTCTAAGAGTAACGGCCAGAGAGATAGTAAATCAAAATTAACCGGATCAGACTCTCCTGAATTTAATAATAAAAACAAGTCATAGGCCATCTGTAATTTACCAATTACAACAGGCAATTGTTCGACGGGAATTTTTTCAGCTAGTAATAAGGCTAAAGTAGGAGATCCCGTTGCTAAGGTGGAAATAAATCCCAGAATTGGACTTTTTAATAAGGCTGCTAATCCTTGAGTTGTTGCCATTTGAAAGGTATAATGATCAATGATTTTAGCCGTTGCTAAAATTCGAGCTTCTTGATTTTGTAAAAATCGAGCTAAACGCATTTGTTTAGCGGGATTAATCGTTTCTAAAATCGCAATAGACAACCAATCTACTCCCCAAGGTTGGCGCTGGGTTTGACTATCTTGGGTAACAATTGGTAAGACGCGATCGCAATATTCTCCTAACTGTTCAATTCGATATTGTGTGGCTTCTCGAATCGCTTTTTCCTTGGGACGATTTCCCCATTGCCAATCATAGGGCGGTTGCCATTCGCGGATCGGACGTAAGCGATCAACTTGGGTAACAATTGTAATAATAGGTAACTCTAATTCCTGCTGTTTAATCTCGCGTAAAAAATCCACATCCATCTGTAAAGCTGGGTCAAGGGCAGGAGTAACTAATAATAATAAATCCGCGTTAGTTGCATAGTCTAAAACCTGTTCTCGTAACTCAGGACGATTCACCTGTTCATAACCAGGAGTATCCCATAAATTTAGGCTTTCTCCGGTGTCGGTTTGCCACTGATAATTTTGAATCTGATCGGTACTGGGTAAGACATCGACGACGGCTTGATTCATTTGAAATAAGGTATTAATCAAACTACTTTTTCCTGCCCCTGTACGTCCAACCAAGAGCAAATTAACAGGTTTTTTTTCTAAGGTTTCAATAGGTTTTGTTGTTGTTAAAATATCCCGGAGAGTTTGGGTTTTTGCTTGAGGAAAGGAAAGATTATTAACAGAAAATTCAGTTACGGGTAAAGTGTCTCCACTATAAAGAGCGATCGCTTGACAACACAAATTTCTTAAAGCAACTTCTCGTAAAGATTGACCTAAATTAACTAACAATTGTTGTGTAGCTTGATTAGTGGTTTTTTGAGTTGAAACCCGCGCTAAAGCGGATACTGGATTTAACAACCATTGCGCCCAATTCCAGACTTTTAGAAGTTTACGAGCCGAGGGTTCCAATTTCTGATAAACTTGATAGGTTTGATAGGCTTGTCCAACAGTAACTTGATTTAATGTTGGAGATAATTTCTGCATTAATTTATCTAAATCATCAACAGTTCCACGCATTAATTGATAGGCTTGGGGAATATAAATACTCAAAAGAGGATACTTAACTTCAGGATGATAAATATTAGCAACAGTTGTCACCACATCTTGACAGCGTTTCCAAAAAAATGAACTTTCTTCCCAAATTGGAGGATCATTCTGGGCAGCTTTTAGAATCTCCTCCAGGGCTGTTTCTACTTGAGTAATATTAGGATTTGTAGAAGGTTTTAATCTCGATTGATCTAAGGATAATTCTAGTTCTTGATTAAATTTAGCAGTGATAGTTTCCATCTCTTTGAGCATAGGTTGAGTCCATCGGACTAACAACCAACGCCAACCTACAAAAATCAGGGTAAATACTGCCCAAATCCAATTAATTCCCCAGTCATGAATCGTCACTCCCGCCGCCGTTAGCAAAAAAATCACAATCATTGCGATCGGTGTGATCAACACTATCCATTGCCATAGTTTAAGTCTAATCATCGTTGCTTCCTCAAAATTTACAGACTATTATGAAAGATAGATCATTCAATTAGAATTTAACCAATCAAGAAAGTGGGATTGTAAGTCAACAAGATCCGCTAAAATGTTAACGTTGGCTAAAATTGAGTCTTTCCAATGGATAATTTACCCCCCAATTCTCAGGATAGTGCTTTTTGGAACCAGATTAGCACAAATGGTTTAGTGCGATTTTTATTGTTTTTTGCCTCTGGATGGGCATTAATTTTAATTTTTAACTATTTTGAAAGTATCTTTTTTACTTTTATATTGGCTGCCATTTTTGCCTTTCTTCTCAACTATCCTGTGCGATATTTAGAACGCTATTTGGGTCGAGGTTTTGCGTTAGGAATTGTCCTATTTGTTAGTCTATTTATCGTGGTTGCAATCGGATTATCTTTAGGAACTATGTTTTTTAATCAGTTCCAACAACTTCTCTCCCTTGTGGTTGAAAATTTAACCTCAACAGATAATCCTTTTGATAATTTACAAGAGTTTTTTACCAATCGGAAAGTTAATATTAATCTCGCTCCCCTAGAAGCTGAATTTAATAAATCTTTAGTGGCACTAGGTAGTATTCTTGTCGGTACTTTTTCTTCTTTACCGAATGCGTTTATTTCATTTGTAATTATCTTTGTGATTTCCTTTTTTATGCTGATTGATGGGGAAAGACTATGGTTTTTACTATTGAAAATTATTCCTTATGACCATCGTAATCAGTTTTCTTTAGCTGTTCAAAGAAGTTTTTTAGGCTTCTTTAGAGGTCAACTTTTACTCTCAGTTTTCTTGGGAACATCTAGTTTTATAGTTTATAGTATCTTGGGAATACCTTTCTCTTTGTCTTTAGCTATTATTGTCAGCTTATTTGATTTTATCCCCGGGATTGGCGCAACTTTAGGAATTTTAACAATCAGTTTAATTATTTTAATTCAAAGTGGCTGGTTTGTGATGTTAAAAGTAGTGGTTGCGAGTGTGATTTTACAGCAAATTCAAGATAATTTTATTGGCCCTAAAATTATGCAAAGTTCTGTTAATATTAACCCTGTAGTTTTGTTTTTTGCTTTAATGATTGGGGCAAGAATTGCTGGAATTTTAGGAGTATTTCTCTCTGTTCCCCTTGCTGGTGTGATTGTAAATTTATTAGATATTGAAGAAATGCAATCTAAAGAAGCGAATAAAGATTCTCTTGAAGCTAAACCCTGACCTACAAACCCGGTTTCTTAATAAGTTCTTCCTTTCCAACTTCCCCCTTTTCCTCGCCAATATCTCAAGGCTGAATCTAAAGTCATTAACCCATATAAAAATCCAATCAACGGTAAAGTTAATCCCCAAACAGGAGAAAGTTGATATAGTTTTAAGGTGGGATAATAGGCAATTTCCATCAATAACCAAGTTAATAAAGCTAAAAGAATAACTAAATTATTTCCATGAACAATTCCCCAAATTAAACTTAAAGGTGAGATTAAATAAATCAGAATCATCCCAATTAGAGTTAATCCTAATAAAATTATCGAAAAATTCAGTTGACTAAATGCTGTTCTCGCTACCATATCCCAAATACTTGATAAATTAGGATAGGGTCTTAAACTGTGGGTGGTTTCTGTTAATCCCAACCAAATCGGATAATCGGATTTAGAGCTAAAAGGAAAGATAAAATTCCCCATAGAAAACCCTTGACTTACAGAAGTAAATAACTGATCTTCTCCCCCATTACCAAGGGGGGTTAGGGGGGTATTCTTCACCGCTTGCGCTAAGGAACAATCATCAATTAATGCGTGTTTTAATATTGCTAAACCCCCAATTCTAGTTAATGCTTCCTGACGAATTAAAATACATCCTCCCGCCGCTGCTGCGAGTTGACTTTGGGGATGATTTACCCAACGAAACGGATATAATTTTTGAAAGAAAAACACAAAAGCGGGAATTAATAACTTTTCCCAAAAACTTTGACAACGTAATAACACCATTAAGGAAACTAATTGTAAGTTTTCGGTTTCAGCTTTTTCAACTAATTGCTTTAAATTATTAGGAGAATGTTCAATATCAGCATCGGTAAATAAAATATATTGGGGGATATAATTTAACATCGAAGTATATTTAACTCCCTGTTCCATCGCCCAAAGTTTCCCCGTCCATCCCGCAGGTAAGGGTTGAGAAGTAATAATATTTAACCTGTCTGTTTGATTTAATGATTTAGCGGTTTCTTGGGCAATATTTGCTGTATTATCAATACTTTGATCATCAACTAAAATAATAGAAAATAACCCAGGATAATTTTGATTCAGAAGCGATCGCAAACTCGTAGAAATTAACTCAGCTTCATTTCTAGCCGGAACAATTATTGCAACGGAAGGATAATTTAATAAAGGTTCTTTAACCTCAAAAAGCCGTTGATCTCCTTGCCAAAATTGTCCTCTAAACAATAATAATATTATCCATATTATTAAAGATAATAGCATTAGAATTAAAATTGGATTTTCCATATTAAAATCAAGAAATACTCGCGGTTTTTAACTGTATCGGTTGCTTAGACAAATAGGAATACAATACATCAGGATCTAAGTCAGCACCGCTATCCCAATAAACAGTTCCCCACTCGCTAGAAAGTTTAACTTGATTAAAGTAATCAGGGTTTTTTAGAGGTTCAAATACCCCAGTAAACTGAACGAGTTTAGACACATCAATTACCCCTTCTACTCCATCTTCAAAACAAAGTTTTAGCTGGTAATTTATTAATGGATGAACTTCAACAATATCTTTAAGCATGATTTACTCCAGTGATTCAATTATATAATAAATTTCTGATTAATTCAATAAAAAATATGATAGAATATTTATAACCCATTAAAAAAATGATATCCTCAAAAACAATAGCAGGAGTTAAACAGATAACAATGGAAATAGAAAATCAAGTCTCTGTAACTCAATTAAAAGATGCGATCGCCGCCAGTCAAAACTTTCTATTCTCTCAACAATATCCCGACGGTTATTGGTGGGCGGAATTAGAATCTAATGTAACAATTATATCAGAAATTATCTTATTACACAAGATTTGGGGAACCGATAAAACTCGCCCTTTATATAAAGCTGAAACCTATTTACGTTCCCAACAACGAGATCATGGCGGTTGGGAATTATT
>DMPJ01000397.1:0-2382 GCA_003456035.1 Planktothrix sp. UBA8402 | reverse complement strand
GATCCCGCCTTAATTAAAGCCAAACAATTCATTTTACAACGGGGTGGAATTACCAAAACTCGGATTTTTACGAAGCTACATTTAGCCTTAATTGGGTGTTATGACTGGCGCGGTATTCCCTCAATTCCTCCTGGGATTATGTTGTTACCCGAAGGTTCACCTTTTACTATTTATGAAATGTCAAGTTGGGCGAGGAGTAGTACCGTACCTTTGTTAATTGTTTTTGATAAAAAACCTATTTTTCGGTTTAATTTTAGCATTAACTTAGATGAATTATATGTTGAAGGACGAGAAAATGCTATCTTTGAATTGCCTAAAAATAACGACTGGACAGATATATTTATCGGGTTAGATCAGATTTTCAAATTTGCCGAACTCTTTAATATTGTTCCTTTCAGAGAACCGGGGTTAAAAGCCGCAGAAAAATGGATTTTAGAACGGCAAGAAATAACTGGAGATTGGGCTGGAATTATTCCAGCAATGTTAAATTCTTTATTGGCGTTAAAATGCTTAAATTATTCGGTGTCTGATCCGATTGTTCAACGGGGTTTAGAAGCAATAGATAATTTTGCTATAGAAACAGAAGAAAGTTATCGAATTCAAGCCTGTGTGTCTCCTGTTTGGGATACAGCTTGGGTAATTCGAGCTTTAATTGAGTCAGGAATTGCCCCTAATCATGCGGCTGTTCTCAAAAGTTCAGAATGGTTAATCCGTCAACAAATTTTAGATTACGGAGATTGGAATATTAAAAATAAACAGGGAAAACCTGGGGGATGGGCGTTTGAATTTATGAATAAATTTTATCCTGATTTAGATGATTCTGCTGTGGTAGTTATGGCATTAAATCAAGCTAGAATTACCGATAAATCCTTGAAAACAGCAACGATAATTAGAGGGATTGATTGGATGATCTCAATGCAATGTAAAGCGGGAGGTTGGGCTGCTTTTGATATTGATAATGATCAAGATTGGATTAATGCGGTTCCCTATGGGGATTTAAAAGCCATGATTGATCCAAATACGGCGGATGTTACCGCTAGAGTGATTGAAATGTTAGGAGAATTAGATCCTAATTCCTCTGAATTTCAATTTAAAATTAAATCGTTGAAACCATCAATTGAACGGGCAATTTCCTATTTAAAACAGGAACAAGAAACCGATGGTAGTTGGTTTGGACGTTGGGGAGTTAATTATATTTATGGAACCAGTGGGGTATTATCAGCATTAGCGGTGATTAATCCTATTTATAAAAATTGGGGTCATGGTTGTCTTCAACCTTTGATGAAACGGGGAGCTAATTGGTTAGTTAGTTGTCAAAATTCTGATGGCGGTTGGGGAGAAACTTGCCATAGTTATAATGATACCAAATTGAAAGGAAAGGGGGTTAGTACCGCCTCACAAACTGCTTGGGCGTTAATTGGTTTAATGGCAACGGGATGTTATGAAATGGAGGTAATTACAGCAGGAATTAACTATTTAATTTCAACACAACTTTCTGATGGTCGCTGGGATGAGTCGGAATTTACGGGAACTGGATTTCCGGGGCATTTTTACATCAAATATCATTACTATCAACATTATTTTCCATTATTGGCATTAGGTCGTTATCAAAAGTTACAACAACTTTAACCTAAGTTTGGGTGGGTTTGACCCATCCAAAGTTTAATATTTGTCAGGAAAGGATTAAGGGTTTATAATTTTTGTAATTAGGGCTAAAGCCCAACAACGTTATAATTTGAATGAAAAATGGGTCATCGAGAAAAAGTTATTGTTTCATTGGGTGTGATTGCATCAATTACATCTTTGGTAATTGGGATGGCAAGGACAGCTACGGTATCGGAAAAAATGGAAGTTAAACCGGATTATCAACGATTAGGTAATTTATTATCAGCAAAACAATTCACTAAAGCTGAACTACAAACCTATAGAATCATGCTGTTAGTTTTGGGAAAAAATCCGAAATATTCTGATCCAATTGAGTTAAAAAAACGGGATATTGCTAAACTTCCCTGTCAAGATTTAAGGAAAATAGAAAAAATTTGGCATCCTTATACCCAGGGAAGTATTCATTTTAGAAATAAAATTATGAGTTGGCAGAATGATCAACAAAATTTAAGTTCTGCGATTATTTCTCGATTGGATATTTGTAGAATTGAAGATATCAAAAATTCCACTGCTCTGAGTCAATAGGATATTTGAGCTTGCTTACGTTTTGTAACAAATGGAGTTTAAAATAGATGATGGGAATAGTTTGGTGTTTAAATAGGATTAGAAGATGCTAATATTGTAGCAAATTTTGTGATCTAATCTAACCAGGAGAAAGCGATGGGGAAGTTAGTGGTGCTGACTTTTGCAGAAGGAGACTTGGACAAAACAGGTTTT
>DMPJ01000491.1:4273-10024 GCA_003456035.1 Planktothrix sp. UBA8402 | reverse complement strand
TTTAAAACGTTGTGAATAATTGAAAATGTAGTAAAATCTAATAAAATTTTATGTCAAATTTAATGATTCAGCAACGCCGTTTTTCAGGGTTATTATTAAACTTTTTGATAACCCTTTCCTTAAATCCTTTTTTATTAGTTTCTGTAGCTCATTCTCAAACCTTAGCCTATTGCAAACTATCTCCCCAAGCCATCACCCAAAAAGAAAGTTTACGACAAGCTGTATTAACGGGAAATTCAGAAGCCCTTAAAAACTATAATACTATTCTAACTCAACACGCCCAACAAGTCAATCAATGTCGTCAACAAATTAACCCTAAAAATCAAGCAATTTGGTTAAGATTATATCCCTGTGATACCAGACCAGGAGAAATTGATCGAATTTTAGATAATATTATTAACAGAGGATATAACAAAATTTATTTAGAAGTTTTTTATGATGGTCAAGTCCTTTTACCTGCGGGCAAAAATCCCACAGCCTGGCCAGCAGCAATGCGATCTCACGGAACAGAAAACCAAGATTTATTAGCAGAAACCATCCAAAAAGGTAGACAACGAGGCTTAAAAGTCTATGCTTGGATGTTCATGTTAAATTATGGCTATACTTACACATTAAAACCCGATAGAACATCAGTTTTAGCCATAAATGGGAAAGGAGAAACCACCACAACGGCAGTAGTAGACCAAACCAAAATAGACGAATATGGGGAAAGTTTTGTGAATCAAGGGTTTGTTGACCCCTATCATCCCATAGCCAGACAAGATTATTTAACCTTATTAAATGCCATCTTACAACGTCATCCCAATGGAATTTTATTTGACTATGTTCGCTATCCCAAAGGGTTAGGAGCAGATTCTGTTGCCGCCAAAGTCAAAGACCTATGGATTTATGGAGAATATTCTCAACAGGCATTTTTAAATCGAGCCAGTAGTCAGAAAGGACGAGACTTAATGCAGCGATTTTTACAGCAAGGATTTATTACCGAAATAGATGTTAAAACGGTGAATGAAAAGCATCCTGATGAAAAGGATAAACCCTATTGGCCTGATGAAAAACAATGGAAAACCTTAGCATCTATTCCCAAGATGGGAGAAACCTTACAACTACAATTATGGCGGCTAAGTGTTGCCCATGCTAGACAGGGAGTTTTAGATTTTTTAACAATAGCAACTCAACCTGTTCAAAGCCAAGGAATTCCAGCCGGAGCGGTATTTTTTCCCGAAGCAAACCGTAAAATTGGGGGGATGGGTTTTGACTCCCGAATGCAGCCTTGGGATCAATTTTCGCCCTCAATAGAATGGCATCCCATGTCCTATGCTGTCTGTGGTCAAGTTAACTGTATTACCGCTCAAGTGCAGCAAGTTGTAACTCAAGCTCCCCCAGGAACTCAAGTTATCCCAGCCTTAGCGGGAGACTGGGGAAAATCGATCAAAAATCGCCCTTCTTTACAACAGCAAATGGCTGATATTTACGCAACAATTCCTCAAATTAATGCCTTTAGTCATTATGGTTATGACTGGCAAGATTCTGAAGAAACCAGACAAAGAAAATTTTGTAACCGATAATAATTAAGATTATTAATCATAAAAAATATCTGGATTTTTTTAGGTATAAGGTGACTCATGTTTATCAAGTTAACCTTAACTGTGGTTCAGATTTGATCAATGACGCTATAATAGTTTTATCAATTGGAGTGAATTTTATGAAAAGTGCAGAACCTCAAGTGGGTTTAGCGAGTATTATTTTAGGAATTGCCTTAGCAATATTAGCCTTAATTTCGGTAAATTCCTTTGTAATTGTTAACCCGGGTCAAGCGGGGGTATTGAGTATTTTAGGAAAAGCTCAAAATGGGGTATTATTAGAAGGCATTCATTTTAAACCGCCATTAGTTTCTGCGGTTGATATTTATGATTTGACGGTGCAGAAATTTGAAGTTCCGGCTCAAAGTTCTACCAAAGATTTACAACAATTATCGGCCAGTTTTGCCATTAACTTTAGGCTTGACCCGATACAAGTAGTCAGAATTAGACGAGAACAGGGAACCTTACAAAATGTTGTTTCTAAAGTTGTGGCTCCCCAAACCCAAGAATGCTTTAAAATTGCGGCGGCAAAACGAACCATTGAAGAAGCTATTACTCAACGGGAATTATTAAAATCGGACTTTGATGAAGCCTTGAATGAACGATTAGATAAATATGGAATTATTGTCTTAGATACCAGTGTAGTTGATTTGTCATTTTCTCCTGAATTTGCCAAAGCAGTTGAAGAAAAACAAATTGCTGAACAAAGATCAAAACGGGCGGTTTATATTGCCCAGGAAGCCGAACAACAAGCCCAAGCTGATATTAACCGAGCCAAAGGAACAGCAGAAGCCCAACGTTTATTAGCCGAAACTTTGAAAGCAACGGGAGGGGAATTAGTCTTACAAAAAGAAGCTATTGAAGCTTGGAAACAGGGCGGTTCTCAAATGCCAAAAGTGTTAATTATGAATGGGGATAATAAAAGTATGGTTCCCTTCTTATTTAATTTAGGAAATCTTGCAGAAACGAGTTATGAATAACCACAATTTCTGAATAATTAGAGGGTTTATAGCAGAAGGAATTGCTAAACCCTCAATTATTTAGTACCATAAGCAATACAAGCTAGAATATCTTCTCGTTCTATTCCAGGATATTCTTCTAAAAGGTATTCAATGGTGACTCCATTGGCTAAAAAATCTAAGATTAGAGACACCCAAATGCGATGACCCCGAATGCAGGGTTTACCAAAACAAATATTAGGGTCAATAGAAATTCGAGACAGTAAATCTGCTGACATCATACTTTACCTATTTTCATCGGTTTAAGTTCGGCTATTTCATAGTATAATTATAGTAGATTCCCGTCAATTCATGTATTCTGCTTAACTCATCTATTTTTAATCCCTTAACGCTTATGTCTATTTTTACCTTACAATCCGTGAAAAAAGAATTTGGAACCAAAGAAATTCTCCGAGATGCTAACTTTAGTTTAGATGCGACGGATAAAGTCGGTTTAATTGGAACCAATGGGTCAGGAAAATCTACTTTATTAAAGATGATTGCGGGACAAGAATCTATTGATGAAGGGCAACTTTGGGTTAATCCCAGGGCAAAAGTTATCTATTTACCCCAACAACCTAATTTAGATGAAAACCTCACGGTTTTAGAACAAATTTTCGCCGATAGTGGCGAACAAATGCACCTAATTCAAGAGTATGAAGACCTATCTCATAAATTAGCTAAACATCCCGAAGATTCCCAACTATTAACCCGATTTTCCCAAGTCATGCAACGCATGGATGCGACGAATGCTTGGGAATTAGAAAATAAAGCTAAGATTATTTTAACTAAATTAGGAATAGAAGATTTTGATACTTCCATTCGCCAGTTATCCGGGGGATATCGTAAACGCATTGCTTTAGCAACAGCGTTATTAGTAGAACCGGATGTTTTATTAATGGATGAACCTACAAACCATTTAGATGCGGCTTCGGTGGAATGGTTACAAGATTATTTAAAAAATTATCGCGGCGCTCTATTATTAATTACCCACGACCGCTACTTTTTAGACCAAGTAACTAATCGAATTTTAGAATTAGACCGGGGGGATTTATTTACCCATGCGGGAAATTATTCTTATTTTTTAGAAAAGAAAGCCGAAGCCGAGGATGTTGCTGTTAGTCAACAACGCAAACATCGGGGGGTTTTGCGTCGGGAATTAGAGTGGTTACAACGGGGGCCAAAAGCCAGAAGTACCAAACAAAAAGCCCGAATTCAAAGGGTTGAAGGGCTGCAAGACATGGAGTTTAAACAAGTGCAGGGAAAAGTTGAAATTTCTACCCCCGGGCGTCGGATTGGTAAAAAAGTTATTGAATTAAATCATGTTTCTAAATCCTATGATAATCGACCTTTAATTCAAGATTTTACCTATAGTTTTAATCCCGATGACCGTTTAGGAATTATTGGGGGAAATGGGGTGGGAAAATCAACTTTATTAGATATGATTACAGGTAGAATCAAACCGGATGAGGGAATATTAGAAATTGGTTCAACCATTCATATCGGTTATTTTGACCAACATTCGGAGGATTTGTTGGCGGCGATGAATGAAAATCAGCGTGTGATTGATTACTTAAAAGAAGTAGCAGAATTTGTCAAAATCGCCGATGGAACCCAGATTACAGCATCGCAAATGTTAGAGCGGTTTTTGTTTCCTCCTAATCAACAATATTCTCCCTTAAACAAACTTTCCGGGGGTGAAAAACGACGGTTATTTTTATTGCGGGTGTTAATGAGTGCACCCAATGTGTTGATTTTAGATGAACCGACTAATGATTTAGATGTCCAAACATTATCGGTTTTAGAGGATTATTTAGAGGATTTTAATGGTTGTGTAATTGTGGTTTCCCATGACCGCTATTTTTTAGACCGGACAGTAGAAAAAATTTTTGCTTTTGAATCTGGGGGAATTTTACGACAATATCCGGGGAATTATTCGGTTTATTTAGATTATAAAAAAGCTGAGGAATTAGAGTTAAGTCGTCAAGGAGTGAAAGCTGAAGAAAAAACCCTATCTGCGGGTACAGATTCCGAAAAGTCTCAACGGTATTCTTGGGATAAAAGCGGACAACGGAAATTATCTTCTAAAGAAAAGCGAGAATATGAAAAGTTAGAGACAAAAATTGCTGAACTAGAAGGGAAAAAAGCCCAATTAGAACAGAAATTATATCATGCACCTCCGGGGGCAGTTTCTAAGGTTCAAGACTTGCATCAACAGGTGGAAAATATTATTATAGAAATTGATAATGCCACAGAACGCTGGTTAGAATTAGCGGAAATTGCGGCTTCTAACTAATAATATCAGGATGGATTTTAACAGAACGCAAAAACTCCGCACTTTCTTCGGGTAAAGCAGTATTAATATACATTCCACTACCTAATTCAAATCCGGCGGATAAAGAAACCCTAGGAATTAAAGCAATATACCAATGGGAATAATCGGTGCGTTGTTCGGCGGTGGGAATCGAACGAATAGTATAATTATAATCGGGATTATTTAACCCATAGTAAAGTTTAGCTAGAACATTTTTTAAGGTTGCAGCTAAATCCAAGATTTCCACATCTGTAATTTCATCAAAGGAGGAACTATGACGACGGGGAAAAATCCAAGTATGGAAGGGAGAAAGGGCGGCATAGGGAATAAAAGCCACAAAATGTTCACTGGTAAAAATAATCCTTTCTTGGGCTTGTAATTCCTCCTCTAAAGTGCGACAAAAAATACATTCTCCGGTATCATCATAATAGCGAATTGCTTCTCTAGCGCGGTCACGCCATTGATAGGGAACAATAGGAATGGCGGCAATTTGGGAGTGCGGATGTTCTAAAGAAGTTCCCGCTCCTTGACCATGATTTTTAAAGATAATAATAGTTTCTACCCGAGCATCTTGGCGAATTTCAATATAACGTTGGCGGTAAACTCGAATCACATTTGCTATATCTTTGATTTCCATTAACGCCATTGTTAAATCATGGCGAGGATGTTCAATCACTACTTCATGAAACCCAAACCCTGATAAAGAGTGAAAAATGCCATCGGTTTCTCGGACTCTTTCACCTTCAGGAGATAAAGCCGGATACTTATTAGAAACAGCGCGAACTTGCCAGTTTAAACCATCTGATAACCGTAATATTTCTCGACCTCCTGTTAACAATTCATTCCCTGGACAAAAGGG
>DMPJ01000491.1:0-4238 GCA_003456035.1 Planktothrix sp. UBA8402 | reverse complement strand
ACCCAATCTCTGGTAATTAGATTCTGTCTGAGTTCAGTCATAAAATATCAACAAATATTATGGGAGATGAAAAGAATTGATTATTTTTTGTTGCTGTTTAAACCTCGTTTTGTTCCTAGATAAACGGCAAAACTTCCTAACCAATGACTGCCGCCATAGAAATTACCAGATACAGGATTTAACCCGACTTGGTGATGAAGATTTGCTACGGTTTTTAAAGCGGGTATGCGGGTATCTGTTGGTAATAAACCAGAGATTATCCCTTCTAACATCCACGCCCGACTTAAGTTTAACCCATCAAAATGAGATTGTCCGTAATCTTCAGGATTATTAATAATCATCGGATAAAACCAATCGGTTTCCAACTTTTGGGGCAGTTTGGGTAAAAAAATAGTTAACCATTCTCCAAATTTAGAAGCGGGGAGAACCCGGCGCATTAAATCCGCTTCCGCTAAACAAGGAGAGAGAAAATCATCACCTAATGGTTCACAATGGAGGGAATAATTATAATCATGATAATATAATTTTTGGATTTTATGTTCAACTTCTTCTAATAATGGTTGATGGTGAGTAATGGTTGCCCAATCCCAAATTAATCCTAACACAAAAGCAGTTTGATTGTGTAATCCTGTGCGGTTAGGATGGGATAAAGTTAATAACCAATTACGGATATTATTAATAACGACGGTTTCTAAAGGTTGTAAATATTCTAATAAAATTTTACCTTGTTCGTCCTCCCATTCAGTAATTTCTGCCATTAATTGTAAAAACCAAGCTAACCCATAGGGACATTCAAATCTAGGCTGGGATTGTAAAAAATTAGCTTCTATTTTAATATGTTCTGGGGTAATATTTTGAGTTAAAACATCTCTAGCAGAAGACACAAAATCTGCCTCTGGAAAATATCTAATTAACCGAGTTAACATCCAATGATTATGAACCGCCGAATGCCAATCTAAACACCCATAAAATACCGGATTAAGTTGTCGATGGGGAATCAAATCCTGGGAACTTTCTAACCAATAATATTGAACATGAGGATATTCTTGAATAACACATTGTAAGCCAAATTGAGCAAATCGACTGGCTAAGTTTACTGAAAATATTTCTGGTTCTAAATTCACGATTTTTTAGGTTAATTTGTGCTAAGCTATTGCGCATTTAAACTTTAGATCCTAGCGAGCGGGGACGCTCGCACTACCAGGGTTTCACAATTTCCTAATAACCAGTTTAGATGCTTAACAGCTTATCATAAAAATACTAGGTTATCATAATTTTTGTTGTTCTGCTCGTTGTTGCGCTTCAGCGCACTCCTAACAGCTAAATTGGCATTATTTAGGACTTACTGAAGGTGGTTGAGGTGTTTGGGGAATTTCTGGGGGAAGTTTCCACTCCTCCAGAGGACGATTAATAGTAGATAAAATATCTTTAGAAATCACTAAAATGCTTACTTCTTTTCCAGAAACCTTGGGGGAATCAATTTGAGCATATAAAGAATCTCCGCGAAAATCATTTTTTCCTAAACTTAACTTATGGGTGGTATTATTTTTAAGTTTAATTTCTATTTTATCCGTTACGGTATCTAACCCATAATCCTTAATTTTTTCAGGAGAAACCGTTAACTTCTGAATCCCTGAGTTAATATCAGAGGGATTACTTTGATTTTTAAACAATTCCCTGAGCAAATAATCTACCGAAGCAGGATTAGCCAAAAATTGTATCGGTGCGGTTATTTTCCAAGGAGATTTTTTTAACTCATCGGCGTTAGTCACCCGCTCCAAAGTAACGGTTTGTTGGGGGGTTGTAATAGTAAAAGATTGAATTTCATCCTTGGGAAAAGAAAAAATTTGTTGTTGTTTAGCTTGAATTTCTTGCTGTTGAGTTTTCCCCTGAATTTCAAACACATAAACAACCCCGGTCAAACCCAGAGCTAAACCCATTAAAATTAATGTTGAACGTTGAAATTTCATCAGTTATCAGTTATTAATTATCAGTTGTAGGGGCGGGTTCTGTGATATCTTTGTTAATTACCGCGCATCTCAATGAACCCGCCCCTACTTATTAGTTATTATTTATTAGTTGTAGGAGCGGGTTCTGTGATATCTTTATTAATCACCTAAATCTCAATGAACCCGCCCCTACAAATGATCAGAAGTATTAACTCTTACACTGATAAATGGTACGGGCGGGTTCTGTTAGATATTTGTTAATTACCGCGCATCTCAATGAACCCGCCCCTACAAATGATAACTGATTATTCCGGGGGTGTATCATTAAAACGCTGGAGTTTAGCGCCCAATTGTCGGAGTTTAGCTTCTAACTGTTCATAACCCCGATCCAGATGTTTTAATCCCTGAATAGTAGTTTCTCCTTCGGCTGCTAAGGCTGCTAGAACCAACGCAGCCGAAGCGCGTAAATCCGTCGCTGTCACCGGAGCTCCCGATAGCAAAGGAACACCTCGGACTAAAACCGTATTCCCTTTNNCTGAGTTCAGGAACATGACCAAAACGATTTTCAAATACCGTTTCACTGATCAAACTATTCCCTTCACACAGCGTTAATAGTGCCATAAAGGGGGCTTGCATATCAGTAGGGAAGCCTGGATAGGGTAGGGTTTTAATATCCGTCGCCTTTAGCTGTTCTGCGGGGAGAATGCTTAAATGGTTNNTTAGCCCTTCCATGCGGATTTTCACCCCCATAGCTTTAAGTTTAGCCAGTACAGGAGTCAAATGTTCTGGAATAATCGGCGATAGGCTAATTTCAGAACCTGTAATTGCTCCAGCTATTAAAAAAGTTCCGGCTTCTATTCGATCAGGAATAATCGAATAATCCGCAGAATGAAGACTGGGAACCCCAGAAATGATAATAGTTTTACTTCCAGCCCCATGAATTCTGGCTCCCATCGCACAACAGAAGTTCGCTAAATCTATGACTTCCGGTTCTTGAGCCGCATTTTCAATGATAGTTTCCCCATCCGCTAGAGTCGCCGCCATCATTAGGGTTTCCGTCGCCCCGACACTAGGATAATCCAGATAGATGCGAGCGCCCTTGAGTCGATGGTTAGACCCGACTACATGAGCATGAACAATACCATGCTCGATGTGTACTTCCGCACCCAGGGCTTGAAGTCCACGAACATGAAGATCCACAGGTCTGGCTCCAATCGCACAACCCCCAGGTAAGGGAACCCGGGCTACTCCTAAACGAGCAAGTATGGGCCCAATAGCAAAGAAACTAGCCCGCAGTTGGCTGACTAATTCATAAGGAGCTTGTGATTCTGATAACTCACCCGCCTTAATATCGATCATGTCGCCCTGTCGGTCAACCTTCCNNAACCTTGACACCAAGAGCCATCAGAACTTCACTCATGCTGTTGACATCAGCTAAAGACGGAACATTCCGCAGCCGACAATCTTCAGAACACAGTAATGCACCAGCCATTAGGACTAAAGCGGAATTTTTGGCCCCGCTAATCGGAACATGACCTCGTAGGGGTTGACGTCCCCAAATTTTCAGGCTCGACTGGTTAGGGTTGGACGCGGTTGAAAGATTGGATGAACGTATAGCTAGTGTAATGGGTCTATCCTCCAAAAATTGATTGTACGTTTGCATTAGTTAATTTTTTGTTCTGATTCTACCGAAAAGATTCCAAATGTCTAGGGGTAAGACAGATTTAATTGTCATCTTTTACCCGCAATTAGGCTTGGGGCGGGCTTGATCAGAATATTGCTATTGGTATACCAAAAGTCTTATTTAGCTTCAATTAAGTGTAAAAATCTAACTAACACTTATGGGAAATTGAGGTTTATGGAAATCGGTATTCCAAAAGAAATCAAGGATCAGGAATTTCGGGTGGGATTGAATCCTGATAGTGTGCGGGTTTGCATTGAACGAGGTCATCAAGTTTTTGTAGAAACAGGCGCGGGGGATGGTGCGGGGTTTAGCGATCGCGATTATACACGAGCCGGGGCTACAAAAGTTAATTCTCCGGCGGATGCTTGGAGTCGGGAATTAGTGGTTAAAGTCAAAGAACCCTTACCCCCCGAATATGAATTAATTCAAAAAAATCAACTGTTATTTACCTACCTACATCTAGCTGCGGATAGGGAACTCACAGAACAATTAATTACAAGTGGTGTCCAGGCGATCGCCTATGAAACCGTAGAACTTCCTGACGGTCGATTACCTTTATTAACTCCCATGAGTATCATCGCCGGACGTTTATCTATTCAGTTTGG
>DMPJ01000405.1:6762-10687 GCA_003456035.1 Planktothrix sp. UBA8402 | reverse complement strand
CATTTTATCGTAGGGGTTGGGTCTGGTCAACCCTCTTTGCGCCTTGGTATGTGGGAGACCCAACCCCTACAGGTTTTTATCATAAATCCTACACGGATTGCTATATTAATCAAATTAACAAGAATTAAACTGCTAAAATAAAATAGGATTATCAAGGATCTGGGTGTAGTTAGCCAGCGAGGACGCTGGCACTACAGATGAGATGTTATCCATTACAATTAGATAAATTAACGGTTAATCATCAAACCCTTGATTAACTCTAGTTTTTTCATTAACCCTTCCTGATCTATCCAACCCACATAGCCACCGAATTGAAGTTCATCATCACTATCTAATACATAAACATGATGGACGTTAATAGCATTAACAAATAAATAAATTTTCCCACTTTTATCAGGAAATTTTAAATAAAGATCTCCCTTTGAAATATTATAGCTATGATATTTGAGTTCAATTCCCATAACTTGGGATATAGGGATCATCCCTTTAACTTGAGATAAATAGAGTTCTTCTGCTGATTCCAAATATTGTTATTCATTGCTCGGTAGAAAACCATTGTCAAGTTGATTCAAAATATTATTAGTAATTAATCTAGCAGTGTGAGGACAATTCCAATAACTATTATGGGCATCACTAGAACTCACAGCCATTGCTAAGTCATTTTGACCTAAACTTCTAGCTATTTTTTCAACCCAGTTAGCATCCTCTAATAAATACTCATCTTCAAATTTTAGATAACTATTTTCAGCCAGATGTAAATTCGCTTTTAAAGGATAAGCCATTAAGTCGGAACCATGAATTAAATTAAGCCATCTTAAAGGCTGTTCAGAAGAATAGGAATGAGCAAATTGCTCGACTTTTTCGGGACGTACATCTAACATCGTATTAATAAATAAAATGGGCGAACCTATGAGCGTGATACTGCTCAAATTAACCTGATGTTTAGGTTTCACATCTGTATCTGTCTGATTTTCCAATTCTCGAATCATAGCGCGAATCGATAAAGCGGGATCTTTCGCTGAAAATCGATCTGAAAATAAAATATCCCATAGAATTACAGTTCCTAACGAATGGGCAACAATATGAAGTTCAGAATTATTAGGGTTTTCCTCGATAAAATCATAGAGTTGTTCAGCGATGGTTTTGCGAATTTTTCGACCCTTATCAGGATTCATATAGGTAAAGAAATCCCCCATAAATTGAGAAAAGAAACCTTCTCTAAACGATCGATATTTCAAAAACTCTTCACTATCACTTTTAGAATATTTCTTTTTAGCGTGTGCTAAATCTTCATCAATCCCATTCCATATTTTCCCCATATCTGTTAAGGCAGAACCCCAAAAACTAGCATAAAAATGAGGATTTTTTTCTCCCCGTTGACTAAATTCTGTTTTGATAATTTGTTGTAAATTTGATGAGTAGCAAGCATCTCTTGTGGCGACACCATGAATAAAAAATACAAGCATAATCAAGAATAGGTAAACTGTTTTAGGGTTGGGTTAGTATTTAATTATAGCATAGCAATTATAAATGATTAAACCAATTTTGATCAATTTCAACAACTTCAATAGANNTTCAATCATTTTTGTTTCGACTCCTAAATTCAAATCTTTGAGAATCTGACAAAGTTGTTCCCCATCAATTAAATCCAATACAGGCGCACCGTCACGGGTGGCTTCTTGTTTGGCTGAACTGGTAAAAGTTCCTGTGGTTAGAAATAAACCTTTATCGGTTCTTCCTACCATAGCACCTCGGAAATCTCTAATTTCAGAAGGGCCAACAGAACCCGTATAACGTTTACATTGAAAGAATACTTGAAAACTCAAAAGGGCAATTTTTAAGACTCCAATTCCATCAATTCCCCCATCTCCTTTTCTTCCGGTTACTTCAACTTTAATAAAGCCCGATTCTCTTAAAATTCGTTGACATAATCTTTCAAAACTATCAGGAGGAATTTGTTGCAAAATTTTCAAGAGTTTTTCTGTCCAAATATCTGAGTCAATAGGAATTTGATCGTTAATTTTTATAAACTCATGCTCTGGGGTATTATTCGTAAAATCAATATTAGAGGGAGTAATTTTTATTCCTTGATCATTTTTATTGCCTGAAATTAATTGAGATTTCTGTTGTGTTGATTTTTGAACAACTTTATTAATTTCTGTAATATCAATTGCTTCGAGGTTACGTCCTTTTTCGGTTAAAGACCAGACCCCTCGACGTACATTTTCTAATGCGCCATAAATTCTTAAGTTAGTTCTAGCCCAAGCTAAACGATAAGCAATTTCTGNNGTATTCGGCCCTTGTTTATGCAGTATATTTTGTTGAACATCTGAAAAATTTCCAAGTTCGCAGACTTTATCATAAATTTCCTGAACAGTTCCAGAACCACCCAAAGTTTTTAGAGCTTTTATGAGTGGTTCTATCAAATCACTAAGGCTTGGAATAATAGGGGATTGATTCATTGTTTGAGAAGTTGCGATCGCATTTTTAATTAAACTAATAATTTTATTTAAAAAATTTAGTTAATCTACTCTAAATGTTGAATTTGACTATTAGAAATTAGTTTAATTAGATGACTAGCAACATCTGTTCTATGACATCTATGAAAGTTCATTTCAGCACACAATAATAAAACCGTTCCTTGTTCAGCCATTTCTGCAACTTCACCCAAAGCGATATCTGCTGCTTCTCGGTCAGGAGGAATCCAATTTTGTTGACCGGATGTATTACCTAAAGCTGTTTTAGAGATATATTTAACATTATGAGCTTCACAAACTTCTTGAAGTTTATTCCCATACCATTTACGACTCCAAGCCCGGGGAGTCATTCTCACATCAATGACAAAATTAACCTGATATTTGTTCAGATATTCTAAAAATATATCATAATTTTTTCGATTTCCATATCCGAAGGTTAGAATTAGTTTGTTTTTGAGTTTAGAAATATTGTTTTTCATATTTTTGATTAAAAATCAAACAATTTTAACTGGCTATAATTTTGATCAGGTTGGTCAGATTTTTTGGAAATAGTAGGATAAAATAAACCTATAATCATAAAAGTTTGTCGGTGATCTTTTAAATTCCCAACAATAAAGTATAAATCTTTTTTGTTTAAAAAGTCAACCTCTAATTTTTCTCGAACTTTTTCTAGTGCTTCTGCTTCTCGTTCTTCTAAAGTATCTTTTTTTGATCGATCTCTACATTTTCGATAGAGTTCAGAAATTTCCCAGTCACTAATTGAATATTTATGTTTAACTTGATTATTTTCAATAAACTCATAAAAAAATTTGTAGGGTATTTTTTCAAGGTCTGAAGGAATTTCAAATAAGTCTAGTTGATCTAATATGCCTTTTTGTTTATCTCGCCATTCACGCTTGTCTTTTTTATAATAATATTTTACAATAGACTCTGGTTTAATAATTCCCAGAGATTTACCTTGATCTTTAATAGATTGAATAGATTCAAATTCTAAAGGTAATACAAAAGATTTCCTTTCTGACCAATTATCTTGGGTTCCTATAAGCCTTAAAATTTTAATAGAAGAATCATCAATCCGATAACTTTCTAATCTGGAATCCTGATCATTTTTTTCTATCTTAGCACTAATAATTGACCAGCGTGGATAACGTTGATCAAAATCTAGCTGTCGAAATCGTATAGGATAAATACGAATCCATTCTAAAGGTTGTTCGTTATCATCCAGAAGGATACCAGCAGTACAGACAGTTTCTCGGTACTTGGTACTAATTGAAGGATAGGTTTTAGTCGCAATCAAAATTTTTCTTCTTTCCATAAAAATCCCATAGATTTACTGGCAAGATTAAGCCCATAAATAAAGGGTACAGCATCGCCATACCCTAATATATCAAATCCTAAAATTCAGCAAACTATCCCTGTAGAGACGTTGTATACAACAGTCACCATCC
>DMPJ01000405.1:0-6674 GCA_003456035.1 Planktothrix sp. UBA8402 | reverse complement strand
AGCCCTGAAGGGCTTACTACGAGTGTCTGGCTTCGATCATCATTCTAACAACATCTGGCATTTTATATTCAGCTTTCCATCCTAATTTCTGTTCGGCTTTACCGGGATTTCCTCGACCTACTGCAATATCCGTAGGTCTTAATAAATTGCTATCGGATTTAACACAAGTTTTCCAATCTAATCCCACACAAGAAAAAGCTGTTTCTATAAATGATTCTAAGGCATAAGTTTCCCCTGTTGCAATTACATAATCATCGGGTTCTTCCTGCTGCAACATTAAATACATGGCTTCTACATATTCTGGAGCCCAACCCCAATCTCGTTGAATAGAAATATCTCCTAAATAGAGTTTTTCTTGTTTTCCTGCTGCAATATCCACAGCAGCTTTAACAATTTTTTGAGTCACAAATCTTTCAGGACGCAGGGGAGATTCATGGTTAAAGAGAATCCCGGTACAGGCAAAAAGGCCATAGGCTTCGCGGTAATTGGCAACNNATGCCGTAGGCTTCGCGGTAGTTCACCGTAATCCAATACGCGTACATCTTGGCAACGGCGTAGGGACTGCGGGGATGAAAGGGAGTATTTTCATCGGCAGGAAGTCCTTTTGTATCCCCAAAGCATTCACTGGAACTGGCATTATAAAGCTTAATTTTAGCCCCGGTAAATCGAATAGCTTCTAATAAATTCAGGGTTCCAATTGCCATACTTTCTAAGGTTTCTACTGGCTGTTCAAAGGATGGTCCTACTGAACTTTGACCTGCTAAATTATAGACTTCATCGGGTTGAATTTTAGTTAGAGTTTGCAATACACTTCTAAAATCTGTCAAAATCATGGATTCTAATTTAATTTTGTCTCGAATTCCTAGACGAGATAAATTGCTAAAAGAAGACATTTGAGCGTCGCGTGATGTGCCATAAACAGAATAACCTTGTTTTAATAAAAGGTCAGCTAAATAGGCTCCATCCTGTCCTGATACGCCAGAAATTAATGCTGTTTTCATATCCTAATTCACTTGTTTATATTGTATCTAATGCTCGTAGTAAGCCCTTCAGGGCTNNNTAATTCAAAACAATTAAATCAACGAGCAACAATGCCGAGAATTCTTTCCATTGCATATTGCCATGCCGGGGATTGACTCAAGGTAGACGCATCCAGAGGATATTTCTTATAACTGGATAAGCGCAGAAAATCATTCACCCAATCTAACACAGATTCGGTGACAAATTCAAAGGGAGAGTATTTTAAAGATTGTTGAAGAAAATTAACCATTTGAGAGACATTTCCTTGGGTATAATAATACCAAGCATTCCAAAGTAATGAGGCATATTTGAGACGATGATTGAGATGTTTTACTTCGGTTTTAGTTAAGGGTAAATTTATCAAAGCATCCTCTTGAGAGGAAGTTAAAGCAATTTCTATAATTTCTAGGGTTTGTTTTAACATCCGGTCTTCTTTAAATAGTTCTTCCGCCCGTTGTTTTGATGCTACACCCATTTTAGATAATAACAGAGGATTAACGGCTAATTCTTGCAGGCTTTGAACAAGTTCATTAACTGTTTTTTCAGGATCAATATTAGGATCAGTCAAGAGTTTTCCCGTATCTCCTAATCCTTCGGGAATACCCCCCGCAGCCGAGGCAATAATGGGTAATCCTTTTGCCATTGCTTCCATAATTGCAAAGGAGGGAGCGGCTTCTGCTAAGGAGGTTAATATAAAGATATCACAGGCATCTAACCAGTCGGGAATATCCCACCGTTGTCCTAAGAATATGACGCGATCGCTAACTCCTAAATCCTCAACTTTTTGTTTTAATTCCTGTTCTAAATTATGATCACTTCCCTGTCCTGTTCCTGCCCAAACAAAGTATAATTTTTCCGAGATAGAAGTATGTTTTAATTTGGCGATCGCTTCTAACTGAAACCGATGTCCTTTAATGGGTGCTAATCTTGCCGTTGTTAAACACATAATCCCATCTTCAGGAATACCAATTTCTTGTCGTAACCGTTGACGAGTGGCTAAATTAGGCGAGGCAAAATATTTTTCTGATCGCCCATAATATACTACATTTCCTTGATCTTTTGGTAAGCCAAATTGGTCTTGTAAAATCTGAATATGTTCGTAAGCTGCGGTATTAAAGGTACGGGCTAATCCATATTGATATAATACTCCTTTGGCGTAGGGAACACCATCTCCCATAGTAAAATTAATATGTTCTGGCATGGCTAATCCCAAAGCAATCATATAGGGAATATTACGTTGAATTGCTACTTGTTTAGCGGCAAAATGGGAGTAGGGCCAGCCATCACTAAAAATAATAAAATCGGGCTTGATTTCATCATAAAGGGTTTCTGCATCTTGGGTATTTCTCAAAATTCTAGGTAAATCTTGGCTGGTGCTATAATCTAACCAATATTGCTGAATTTCTAAGTCTTTTTCTTCCTCAACTAAGGGGTTATCATGTTGGGGTCTAACGGCTGTTACTTGATAGCCTAATTTTGCTAATTCACATAGAATTAAATGATCATATTGGGCTAACCCGCCAATACCCGGATCATCGGTATTCATTAACAGAATATGAGGTTTTTTCGGGGAGGGTGTTAAGGTAGGTTTAGGTTGAGTGGTGAGTTTGGGATTCATAATTTTATGGATAACAGTTTGCCATTCCTGAGATTTAATTAAAGCATAAGTATCTACTTTTTCTCCATAGTCTGATCCAATATTTTGAAAGGCATCAAGCCAGTGAGAAATTGTTTCTGTTAGAGGGAAAAAAGTATATTCTATGGATTTCTCTAAACAATATATCATTAAGTCTGGATAATTATCTCGATACATTCGCCAAGCTAACCAGACCCAACGATCATAACTTTCTTTTCGACGTAAGCGACTAATTTTTTTAGGAAGACCGGGGTGATCAAAAAATTGATCCATAACGATTTCAGTATTTTTAATTACTTTTAATCCTCCTGACATTAAATTTTTGTCATGTTGACGATAACCAGCATGAATTTCTTTTAACCAAACAGTTTTACATCCCATTAAAGACAGGCGTAAAACAAAATCTAAGTCTTCTGTTGGGGGATAGCGATGATCAAATCCTCCGACTTTTTCCCACCATTCTCGACGTAAAATCATAGCACTAGGACGAACACATTTATGTAAAATCCATGCTTCTAAATTGAGTTCGGGTGCAATATTCCAAGGCGTTACGGCTGTCCAGTTTTGTCCTTCTTGATTAACACAATACCAACCACTTTGAACTAAATTAATAGAAAAATCAGTATCAAAAAGTGCCACTTGATCTGCTAATTTTTGAGGTAAGAAAAAGTCATCTCCATCTAAAAAAGCTAAAAATTCGCCTTGAGCTATTTGACAGCCATGATTTCTGGCTTTTGAGGCTCCTTGATTTTCTTGATAGATATATTTAATTACAGGAAAATAAGGTTTTAGAACTTGTTGAGTTTGATCTTGAGAGCCATCATCAATAACAATTACTTCATAATCAGTATAGGTTTGTTCAAGAACACTTTTTACGCATTGTTCAATATATTGATCACAGTTATAAGCTGGAATAATCACACTAACTCTAGGTTGATTTTGTGGGATAATCTGAGCAATTAATTGTTTCCATTCGGGTAAATTATAGAAGTTTTTTAAATCAAGTTCATAACCATAACCACGACAATAACCAATAAATCTATGTACCCAGTCAGAAATAGTAATAGCTACGGTATAAGGAGTATAGAGTAAAGATTTTTGTAGAAATTGAGCCATTTGTTGAGGATGATTGGTATGATATAAATGCCATGCCATCCAAGTTAAGGTTTCATATCTAGCGGGTTTTTCTAATTGACGAATTTCATCGGATAAATTAGGTTGATTAAAAAAATGGTCGTGAAGGGCTATGATCAAATTAGCTCTTTCTCTAGCTTTTTGATTAGAAACAGTTTGCTCATGTTGTCGATAATTAACGGTAATTTCAGGTAGCCAAATTGCTGAATATCCTTGTAATGCTAAACGCCAAATAAAATCAACATCATCAACTCCATTAAACCTAGAATTAAATCCCCCTACTTGTTGCCAAGATTCTCGCCTAAACATCAATGCACTGGGTAAAATTGGAGTTCTAGTTATCCAAGTTTCTAAGGTTAAATTGGGTAAATTATGCCAAGGTTCAATATCAGAAATTTTATTATTATTTTGATCAATTAAACACCAACCACTATTGACAATTGCCACATTTAGGTTATAATCAAAACAGGCAACTTGATGGGCTAATTTTTCTGGTAAAAATACATCATCTTGATCTAGTAAAGCAATTAATTCTCCTCTAGCTTCCTGAATTCCTCGATTTCTGGCGGCTGCAACTCCCTGATTAGATTGAACAATATAACGAATTAGAGAGGGATCTTGGCTTGTTTCAAAATAATGTTGTACAATTCTGTATGTGTTATCCGTTGAACCATCATCAACGATAATAATTTCATAGTTTGAGTAAGTTTGGCTCAAAACACTATCAATGGCTTGGCTAAGGTAGCGATCGCCATTATAGGTAGGAATAATAACACTAACTCGAGGAGATGAACTCAACATAAATTTAACATTTTAGTCAATCAATCTGTTATTATAAGTCTTATTGAGATCGATCAGTCGTTTAAAAAAGTAAATTGAGGCATAATGACAAAACAAAAGCCATCGGGAAAACATGATAACTTTGGAACTCCCCCTAAATCTTTAATGTTACCCAATTTAGGGGGCAAAAGTATGCAGACCCTAAAACCCGTTAAATGGACTCCCGTTAAACTGATTTTATTCTTAATCTTCGTGTTTGGGCCCTACGGTGGTTTATTATATGTAGCTAGTGGGATTTCTCAAGTTTTATTGATTTATTTACTGGCAATTCCTGCTATTGCTGGTTTAGTGTTTTATCTGGTGTATCAATTAACAAAAGGTTAACAATTATCGGAATAAATTTTAATCAGTTTTGCAAATAGCAGAATATTATTTAACTTCCTCTAATCAATGTTTAGAACAGGGAAACCCTGAACTAGCTTTATCTTTCTATAATCAAGCATATGATTAAATCTTGGATGGTCATTGGAGGAGTGGCGTTTTTAGTCGCCTTAGCCAATAATATTCTATTAACTTCTGATGATATCCGATGGTTTAATCGTTTGACTCGTCCGAGTTGGTTAACCTTTGAAAAAGCTATTCCTTTAATTTGGATAATAGTTTTTATTGCGGGTGCTTGGTCGGCAATTTTAGTCTGGGAAGCGGAACCAGGAAGATACCAAACTTGGGTATTGATGGGATTTTATCTATTATTAGAAATAGTAATTTTGTCCTATACTCCTGTGATGTGTAAGGCAAAAAGTTTACGCGTGGGAACAATTTTAGGAGGGACAGGTTTTATTTTAGGTTTAATGCTGATAGTTAGTGTTTGGCCGATTTCTCAAACCGCAGTTTTCTTGCTGCTCCCTTTTGTCCTGTGGAGTCCGATTGGAACCTACACAACTTGGGCGATGATACCACTAAACCCGGTAGATGCTTAACAATAGATCAGCCACCTGTAATTGCTGCAATTACAGGTGGCTGATGGGAAACAGGGGTTAACATTCCCCCATTAGTTGGTACGCTTTGACTCTGTTCAAGACAGGGACAGGGTGCGACGTTTAGTTGTCATCCGATAGGTTTCGATAATATCGCCGATCGCCCAGTCGTTGAAGTTATCCAAAGCAACACCGCACTCATAGCCAGTATTGACTTCCTTAGCATCTTCTTTCATCCGTTTCAGGGAGTCGAGGACACCTTCGTGAACCACCTCATTTTTCCGGCGAACTCGGACTTTACAGTTCCGAATCACTTTACCCGAGAGCACATAACAACCAGCAATGGTATTGCGTCCGACGGGGAAGATCGCCCGGACTTCCACTTGACCCAGATGTTCTTCCACCAATTCCGGTTCTAATAAACCTTCCATGGCAGCTTGGACATCATCTAAGAGGTTGTAAATGATGTTGTAATCACGAATATCCACTCCAGCGCGATCGGCTGCTTGGCGAGCGCCATGAGCCAAAGTGGTATTAAACCCTAGCAAGACCGCATTACTGGCAGATGCTAAGTCAATATCCGTTTCGGTAATTTCACCAGGAGCAGCTAAGAGCAGTTGTAGTTCGACTTCTTTCTGAGGTAGTTTCTTCAGGGCGCCAACGATCGCTTCTACAGACCCTTGAACATCGCCCTTGAGGATCAAGTTAAGTTCTTTCAACTCACCCTGTTGAGCCCGGGCTGAGAACTCACTCAGACTGATCCGACCCTTAGTTAAGCGGGTTTGGCGTTTAGCTTCTCCCCGTTGGTTGGCCAAAGCCGAGGCTTCTTTTTCACTTTCAAAGACTTCAAATTCATCCCCGGCTGCTGGGACATCCCGCAGANNCCGCAGACCTAAGACTTCAACGGCAAAGGAAGGACTGGCATCGTCTACGCGATCGCCTCGGTCATCCACCATCGCCCGAACTTTACCCAGGACTGAACCAGCCACAACTATATCTCCAACCCGCAAGGTTCCATTCTGCACCAACAAAGTTGCTACAGGGCCACGAGATTTGTCGAGGTGAGCTTCAATAATTGTTCCTTTAGCTGCCCGGTTGGGGTTGGCATAAAGATCCTCAACCTCAGC